>JBGTAO010000244.1:0-4770 GCA_041749835.1 Gemmata sp.
TACGGCACGATCGCCCGGGCGTCGGCAAAGGTGAATGCCGGCTGCAATTGAAGTCGGTAGGTCGATACCGGGATCTTCCGGGGAGAAATTCCCGTGGTGGCGGTCATTCAATCCGTCCTGAACGGAGTTATTGGGGTGTATTGCGAAACACGACTGCTGCCGGGCAGGGGAAGTGAACGACTGTGCCAGCGGAATCGGCGGTGATAGCTGGGTTTCGGGGGAACTGTGCATACACAGCATCCTCGGTCGTCAGCACGACGTTCCAATGTGGTTCGTTCACAGCCACAACAACACCTGGGGTAAGTGCAACCAAGACCAGAATGCTCTCACCACCTGGACGCGCGGTTCTCCGGATCAGGATCGTTCCTTCGGCAACCGCACGAGCATCGTGGGTGCCACCGGGTTTCAATGCTGGCTCCGTTTTGCGGAGCCGGAGCAGGTCGCGGTACAGGCGGAGCGTACCTGCATGGGGCTCGCGTTCCCGTTCTTCCCAGTTCAGCTTGCTGGCAAGGAACGTTTGTTCGGCCTGCGGGTCCGGTATCCGCGTCCGGATGTTGGGGTCTGTGAATGCGGAGAAGTGGCGAAACTCGCGTCGCCGGCCTTCGGTGACCAGAGCCCCAAGCTCGGGGTTGTGATCGGTGAAGTAGAGAAATGGTGATGATGCCGCCCATTCCTGGCCCATGAACAGCAAGGGTGTTTCGGGAGCCGTCAGAAGCAACGTTGATGCCGCTCGATACATAGCCCGATCAATCTGGTGGTTGAGCCGTTCCCCAAACGCTCGGTTCCCAATCTGGTCGTGGTTTTGGATGCAAATGATGAACCTGGCGGCTTCAATACCTGTGGGATCGGTTCCGCGAGGAATCCGTTTGCGGAGCGAAGGCTGACCACAGTAGAACCACCCCTTCCGGAGCGTCTCGGCGATGTCCTCGGGAGAGCCGGTATAGTCCGCGTAATAACCCTCTTTCTCATTCGTCAATGCGCGACGGATCTGGTGGTGGAGGTCGTCGGCCCACACTGCGTCCATGCCAAATCCGCTTGCCGAACGCGGTTTCACCAGAGTGGACAGGTTGCGCTCGTCTTCGGCCATCACAAGCACCCGTCGGCCCAGCGTATCCCCAGTGATGTGGACACGATCGGTGAGCAGCTCGAGAATGTGCCGGTCACCTTCATCGACAATCGCATGAGTTGCGTCGAGTCTGAGCCCATCGAAGTGAAACTCGTGAATCCAGTGGAGGGCATTCTCGATGAAGTAGTCTTCGACCTGGTTGCTCATCTCACCATCGAAGTTGAGACCCGTGCCCCAATCGGTTTGGTGAGTGGTCGAGAAGTAGTACGGGCTGAACGCGTTGAGGTAATTCCCATCGGGCCCGAGGTGGTTGTACACCACATCCCCAAACACTCCGAGGCCGAGCCCGTGTGCGGTATTGACAAAGCGGCGTAACTCGTCGGGGTGGCCATAACACCGCGCCGGCGAGTAGAGACTGACGCCGTCGTAGCCCCAACCGCGTTCGCCGGGGAAGTCGGCGAGCGGCATCAGTTCCACCGCCGTCACCCCAAGCTCCGCCAGCTTTGGCAGCTTCGCGGTTGCGGCTGCGAATGTCCCTTCCGGCGTGAATGTACCCACATGCAGTTCGTAGATCACAACCGCTTCGGGTTCGAGACCACGCCAAGCGGAGTCGGTCCACGCGAATGAACCGGAATCGATGACTTCCGACGGGCCATGCACACCTTCGGGTTGAAAGCGCGACGCAGGATCGGGGAATGGCCCCTTGCCATCGATCCGATAGCGATAGCGCATTCCTGGATGAGCATCGGGCACGGTTACGGTGAATGTGTCATCGCTTAACTTCTGCAGTGGAAGGGCAGGGCGTTTCGTTCCAGGATTCTCGAAGACCAACTCCACTGAGTTTGCTTCCGGTGCCCAAACCCGAAAGTGGACACCATCCAGCTCGACCCAGGCCCCGAGTGAGGGCCGCCACTGCTGGATCATGGCTCCCCCGTGATGGATTGAGAAAGTTCCTTTGGCTTGAAGAGTACGACGGCGAGCGGAGGAAGCGTCACCGTGACGGAATACGGTTGACTATGGGAACCGAACGGCACCGCTTCCACTGCGCCAAAGTTCCCTTGCCCGCTCCCGCCGTAGATGGGGCCGTCACTATTGAGAACCTCATCCCACAGGCCGCTTTGAGGCACCCCAAGTCGATAGTTGTGGCGAACCACAGGCGTGAAATTGAACGCGGCCAGGATGGGTTGATCAAGTTCGTAGCCAAGACGGAGATAGCTGATCACGCTTTGATCGACATCGTTGGCCTCCACCCACTGAAACCCGGACGGATCGCAATCTTTGGCATGAAGTGCGGGCTGAGAGCGATACAGGTGGTTCAGGTCGCCAATCCAGCGCGCCACGCCGGCATGCTTGGGGTCGTCCATCAGGTGCCAATCCAGGCTGTCATCGTGATTCCACTCGCGCCTCTGGCCAAACTCGCCCCCCATGAACAGCAACTTCTTACCAGGTTGCGTCCACATGTAGCCGAACAACAGCCTCAAATTTGCCAGTTTGCGCCACAGATCGCCCGGCATCTTATCGAGCAGCGACCGCTTGCCATGGACAACTTCATCGTGAGACAGCGGGAGGATAAAGTTCTCGGAAAACGCATAGACCGAGCGGAAGGTTAATTGGTTATGGTGATACTTCCGGTGGACCGGCTCCTCCGCCATGTACTTGAGGGTATCGTGCATCCAGCCCATATCCCACTTGAAGCCAAAGCCCAGACCGCCAAGGTAGGTGGGCCGCGAAACCGATGGCCACGCGGTGCTTTCTTCGGCAAAGGTTTGCACATCGGGGAATCGATCGTACACCTGCTCGTTGAATCGACGCAGAAAAGCAACCGCTTCCAGGTTCTCCCGACCACCGTGAATGTTGGGCAGCCACTCGCCTTCTTTTCGGGAGTAATCGAGGTACAGCATTGAAGCGACCGCATCGACCCGGATGCCATCGATGTGGTACTTCTCCAGCCAAAAGAGTGCGGAGTTGACGAGGAAGTTGGCAACCTCGTTTCGTCCGTAGTTGAAGATGTAGCTACCCCAGTCGGGTTGGTAGCCCTGTCGACGGTCGGAGTGCTCATAAAGGTGCGTGCCATCGAAGTAACTGAGCCCATGGCCATCACAGGGGAAATGGCTTGGCACCCAGTCCAGAATCACGCCGACACCGCGTTGATGCAGCGTGTCGATCAGGTGCATGAAGTCCTGCGGCTCTCCATACCGGCTGGTTGGAGCGAAGAAGCCTGTCATCTGGTAGCCCCAGGAGCCGCCAAACGGGTGTTCCATCACCGGCAGGAATTCGACGTGAGTGAAGCCATGGCCGGTCAGGTACTCGGGTAGCACTTCGGCGAGTTCACGGTAGGTCAGCGGGCGGTTTCCATCCTCGGGTTTCCTCCGCCAAGAGCCGAGATGCATCTCGTAGACGCTGGTTGGTGCCGTCAGACTGTTGCGGCCTTTCCGGTTGGTCATCCATTCCGAGTCGTGCCAGGAATAGGTCAGCTCGGTGACGATGGATGCCGTTTCGGGTGCGACTTGGCTGTAAAAGGCGTACGGATCCGACTTGTCGAAACGGTATCCATTTGGGCCACGCACGTGGTACTTGTAACGAGCCCCAAGGGGAACCCCTTCGATGAACGCTTCCCAGATCCCGGAACTACCACGCGGCTGGAGCGGATGGGCCTCAGGGTTCCACCCGTTGAAGTCGCCGACCACGGTCATCCGGATGGCGTTGGGAGCCCACACGGCGAACCGAACGCCCGCCCGCGCTTCTTGCTCAACTGCGTGCGCTCCTAACTTCTCGTAGAGATGGTAGTGACGACCTTCATTGAACAAATGAAGATCGTCCGCCGATAGCCACGAGTGATCCTGATGGATGATAGCTTGCTCCTTGGGATTCGAACGACTCATGGGTTCCTTTCGCACTAGCGATTAGCCAGGATTATCAGGCAAACCCGCTGGGGTCTTGAGAATGTCGAGGATGCCGAGCAGCGGCATCGAGACCCAATCCGGGCGGTGACCGAGTTCGTAACCGAGTTCGTAGACCGCCTTGGACAGTACGAATGCTTCGATCAGAATCCGGAACTCGGCATCGGTATCGGGCAGGAAGTCCGCCTTGCCCGCGGTTTCATGGTAAGAGCGGACGAACGTCGTCGCGACCCACTGATACCAGTGGCGGCACCACGCTTCTAGCAACGACTGATCGTCGGCTCGCACTTCGGCGCTTCCGCCGCTGCGGCCGAGTAACGCCGTGTACGCGGCGTAGTGGAACGAGCGGACCATGCCTGCGACGTCGCGCAGCACCGACCGCTTGATCCTCCGGTCGGTCAGCGAGCGGAGCGGCTCGCCTTCGAAGTCGATGAGCACGAAGTCCTTGCCGGTGTAGAGCACTTGGCCGAGGTGGTAATCGCCGTGGATTCGCGAACGGTCGCCGGTCATCTTCGAAGTGGTCACGGCTTGGAACCGCGCGAGAATCTCGGACTGGCGATCGAGCACCTGCCGCGCCAATTCCTGCTGCGCATCCGGGAGATGCCGGACGCGCTTGCTCAGTGTCTGGAACACGCGAACGGCTTCCGTCCGCATCGATTGGTAAATGGACCGCTGGTATGCGGGCGTGAACGGCTCCAAACTGAACGCAGGATCGTTGGGGTCGAGCGCGAGTGCGGCGTGCATCTCGGCCGTTCGCTGGCCGAGGATACGAACCGATTCGAGATACGGCCCGATCGCCTCGCG
>JBGTAO010000245.1:0-5768 GCA_041749835.1 Gemmata sp.
GATTTCCATGAGTGATCACCGTTGCTTGTTGAGTTGGCGGAAGATAAAACCTGGTGCGAAACGACTCAACCACTTGAGCTGGGCTGATTGCCCCGGGGCAATTTCATCCTTTCCGCGTTGCAAACCTTTGAGGAAATCCGCGACGAGTTTCTCGGGCGGCATCTTGCTAAATGAGGGATCGAGTTCTCCTGCCATCGGTGTATCGACCACCGGAGGCAAGAGTTCGACGACCCGGACCGAAGTGCCGGCAAGTTGTGCGCGAAGGCACTGCGTGTAGGCATGGAGGAACGCCTTACTGGCGCTGTACACCGGGGCGGCGGCATGGGGCACGTAAGCCAGCCCCGAACTGACATTGACAAGCACGGAAGGTCGCTTGAGCATGTCCGGCAGAAAGTGATGCACCACGCGAACCGGCCCTGCGGCATCAATGGCGATCTCTTGGAGCTGATTATCCAGCGAGAAGCCTTTCGTCACGTCAAACGCGTGCATGACGCCTGCGTTGTTGACCAGGATATCGATGCCACCCTGAGAGTTGACGAAGTCGCGCAGGGCCAGCACCTGCGCATCGTTGGAGACATCCGCCTCGAAACCCGATATGGCCGGATGAGACGCAGCCGCTGCCCGGAGTTTTGCAGCTGATCTTCCCGTGATGACGACGGCCGCCCCCTTATCAGCGAAAGCGCGAGCCATCTCGAGTCCAATGCCCGAGCTACCGCCGGTTATCACGACTCTTTTCCCGTCAAAATGCGGCATTTTCAGAATCGCTTCCCAATTGGAAATAACTTGCAAATAGCAAGCTATCAATATCGCTTGCTTTGTGCAAGTGGATATTCGAGGATTGAGATTATGAAAAGATCTGAATGCCCCATCGCCGCAGCCCTCGACCTGATCGGAGATCGGTGGACGCTACTTGTTTTGCGTGACATTTTGCTGGCCCATAGTTACGCGTTCTCGGAGATCGCGGATCAGGAAGGGATCGCGACTAACATCCTGATGGACCGACTCGATCGCCTTGTGGCCGCAGGGATTATCGAACGCCACGTCGACTCGGCCGACCGAAGGCGACGGATCTACCTGCCAACAGACTGCGCAATCGAGTTGATTCCGGTACTCGTGGACTTGGTCGTTTGGGGGAACGCCAATACGGCCGCCAAGGGAGTGGGCGAAGTGGCCGAAGCGGTTCTTCTCGACCGCGATGCGGTTATCCGAGATCTGGAATCAAAAGTGAGGGAAAGTGTCGCTGCGAAAAAGGCGTGACTTGGGTGTGCCCGACCGCCGAATCGAGAGGAAACTCGGGAGTCATTGTTGAGACAGATTGATCACAGGTTTGACCAAAAATGCCACGGGATTTGAAATCCTCAACACAAATCCGGGAAACGACTTAGAGAAAATATCCGAAGATACGGAAGCATTTGGTGCAGCCTTTTGATTCCGCAAAACGAAGTTGAAAAACCTTGGGAACTCATGAAAAACAGCTCGCCGCAATTCGAATGCGACGAGCTATTTTGTTTTCAAGTCGGGGCGGCGGGATTCGAACCCACGGCCTCCTGCTCCCAAGGCAGGCGCGCTAACCAGGCTGCGCTACGCCCCGAACCGTACGATCGTTTCGACTCGCCATACTCACTTGATGATATGGGTTTGGACACCCATCTTGTAGTCCGGGTTCACTTGGTGATTTCAAATGACGCGAAGAAGGCATCGCCGTCCTTGCCCGAGACCACTGCCTTTGGCCCCAACAACAGCACCTGATAGAGCCGGCCTTCCACCAGAATCATGGTCAGCCGCAGTTGCAGGTCCGCCTTATCGCCTTTGACATCGGCCAGGATTTCGCGTGCGGGGAACTTCTGCGGCCCGAACTCGACGCTCTTCGATTGTGTGACCTTGGCCTTGAAGTTGTCCACCAAGCCTTTCTCGCCACCCTCCAGAATGTCTGTGGCCTTGGCGAGCTTCGCGCTATCCTTTGGCAGATCGGTGAAGATCACCATGTAGGCCGCGCCGCCCTTCTCGACGGCTGTCACGTTCAATTCGACCATGCCCGACTTGTTCTTGCTCGAGGTCGGCATCCCAGGGAACGTGGCCGCGAAGTTGCCATCTTTCGACTGGAACTTCTTGGGTTCCTGGGCGGTGATCCCCAGCGTGAACAGCAGCAGCACGGCCCCAGACACTAC
The DNA here is from genome assembly GCA_041749835.1 of Gemmata sp. GTDB lineage: Bacteria > Planctomycetota > Planctomycetia > Gemmatales > Gemmataceae > Gemmata. The sequence continues at coordinate 2,169 of JBGTAO010000245.1, forward strand.
GGAACGCAACATCAGAACCCTCCGGGTTCACTTGGTGAGTTGGAATGAATCGGTAAAGCTCGTGGCCTGTTCGCTCTTTACGAACTCCGCAGAGCCCAAGGTGGCAACCTGGTAGAGTCGGCCATCTCGGAGCACGAAACGGGCGCGAATTCGTTGCTTGCCCATCTTCAGTTCGACTTCACGACCGGGCAGCTTGTCCGGCCCCACTTCGATGTCCTTCTCGGAGATCACCTTGCCATCGCTGCCTTTCATGCCATCGCGAGCGCCATCGTAGAGCCGTGTTCGGTTCTCGGCTCTGGCACCCTCGCCGGGGAAGTCCGTGAAACTGGCCATGAATCCACTGCCATCGGCTCGGGCATAAGTGGCGACAAAGACACGGAGTTCACCCAGATCACTCTTGACCTTCTGATTCGTTTCACGCGGCTTGCCCGGGAACCGAACCGTGAACTGCCCGTCCTTGGATGCGTAGTCGCTCGGGTTCTGGCCCAGGCTCGGCGCGGCGAGGGTGAACAGGAGCGCGAGCACCAGCAAAGAGCGTGTCACTTGGTGACCTCGAAGGAAGCAAGAAAGCGATCCGCTGAAGGTGAGGTGACCGTCTCTTTCGAGCCCGTCACCATCACCTGGTAGAGGCGATTGCCCGCAATCACGATGCGGTTGCGGAGGTAGACCCCGGACTTCTCGATCAGGACATCGCTAGCCGGGAACTTCTCCAGGCCCAGCGTCAGTTCTTTCTCTTCGAGCACTTTCCCGTCCGGGCCTTTATTGGCATCGCGGACCTTGTCGAGTCGCATCGCTGCGGGCTTCTTCGCCACCTCTTCCGGGACATCGACATACGAGACCAGGAAGGAAGTGCCCCCCAGTAGCTCCACTGAATCGATCATCACCTTGACATCGGTCTTGTCCGCTTTCGTGGTGACCGTGTCCGACTTCACAGCGCCGGGGAACACGATCTTGTAGCGGCCATCGCTCGAAGCGTACGGCTTGAACTCCACCTGTGCGGTGGCCGTAGCGTTGAAGCTGAGCGCCAGTGTCAGAGCGGCTAACATCCCTGTCCGCATGGTTGAACCTCCTGTAGCGGCTGTAGAGAGCGTATCCGATCGCACACCGCGCAACAAGCCGACCAAATGCAAAACGGCTCCGGGAAAACCGGAGCCGTGAACGAGCACCCTTGAGCAGGGCGTTATTTCTTGAGTGCTTCGAGAATCCGTTCGAAGTCGTCGTTCGAGTCGAAGGCGATCACGATCTGCCCCTTGTCCTTGGCCTTCACCTTGATCTCGACCCTCACGGCCAGGCGTTGCCGCAACTCGTCTTCCAGCACCTTCACATGTTCGGTCTTCTCGACGGGATCGCGCCGTCCTGGCTCGGTCGCGGTGGTCGCCGCTGCCTCCGCTCGTTGCTGCTTCACCAGCAGTTCCAACGCATGCACCGAGTAGTTCCGCATGATCGTTTCCCGGCAGAGCGCGATTTGCCGGTCCGCCTCGGGAATCCCCTTCAGCACCTTTGCATGCCCCAGGCTGATCTGCCCGTTCCGCACCGCGTCCTGCACTTCCATCGGCAAGTTTAGCAGGCCCAGCAGGTTGCTGATGGTGGTGCGATCCAGGCCGAGCCGGGTGCCGAGTTGTTCCTGAGTCAGCCCGAACTTGTCGAGGTACTCCTTGAAGCCCTGTCCCTTTTCGATCGGGTTCAGATCACTGCGTTGGATGTTCTCGACCAGCGCGGCCTCGAAGACTTGCTGATCGTCGAGGTTCACCAGGTGCACAGGCACTTCTTCAAGCCCCACAGCCTGGGCCGCGCGAAGGCGGCGTTCGCCGGCGATGAGCTGGAACCCCGTTCCGGTAGAACGCACCACCAGCGGTTGCAAGATGCCATGCTGGCGGACGCTCTCGGTCAGGGCGAGCAGCTCGTCTTCGTCGAACTGCTTTCGCGGCTGGTAGGGATTGAACTGGATTTGCGTGATGGGCAGCCGGTTGACGCGGGCCTCGCCCTCGTGTGCCGGGGTCTCGGCACTGGGGCCGGGTTCGCCAAGCAAGGCATTTAATCCGCGACCGAGGCGCGGCTTTGTGGCTTCCATGCCATCCCTCCTGTCACTACGAGAGCCGTTTGTTGGAGCGGGTGGCGTCATAGCATGGCTGGCGATTGGCGGAAGCCGGATTTCACCGCCGGGTGGTTCCACGTGGAACCCGTGACACCGCGCGGTCTGGCTCCGGGCTATTGTACCGTTCCACGTGGAACATCGCGAGAAACCACTAGAACCGATGCGATTCGCGCGTCCGAGAAAAGTCCTCTTGTTCCGTTGGCAAAATCTGAATTAGGATCCGCTCGTTCGATCGCGGACCGGAACCCGTCGATCGAACCTGACCTGCCAACGGACCGGAACCCGAAGGCAAGTCGGTCATGGGCCATGGAACGGCCCACCGGAGAAGAGGTGTCGAGGCTCAGTCCCGAATGCGTACCGCTCGGTACGCCCGGAGTCGATCCGGCGGGCCATCCCTTTGCACCAACCGGTTCGCGCAACTGCCATGCAGCTTCGTGGGCTCACGCCCACATTGCGTGTTAGGAGCGCCAATTCATAACCTTGGTTGTGCAGGAGCGCCGCGCATGGATGCGACCCGTGGGCCTGTCCTCTTCCGTTGCGATGGTACCCAAGAGCGAGGCTGGGAACCGCTCTATCAATGCCTCTCGATCGCGGCCGCACTGCAGCGCCGCCGTCGCGGGACACACTTCTTCAGCTACCTCGATCCGCTCTCATTGGCCACGGTGATCAACCGGGCCAACAACGACTGGGCCGCCGCCGAACAGACACTCGGGTCCGAAGGCGACCTCAAGGCCACCATCGCCCAGATCCGCAAGTACAACGCTGCTGCGGTCGTTGTGGCAGGAACCGGGATCACACCCGATTACCTGACTGCACTGCGCGAGACGGGAACACTCGTGATGGTGGTCGATTCGACTGCCGCCATCCCCTTTCCCGCCGATCTGGTGGTGAACCCGCTACTTGCCCCGGGAAAGAAGCCGTACCGCGTGGCTCCGGGTGGGCAACGCTTGCTCGGCCATCGGTTCGCACTCTGTCGCGGGATGTTCCGCCGCCAGCGGACGATTCGTGCCACCGAACCACCGCAACCATTCCGTTCACTCGTGGCCATGGGCGACGATGATCTGGCAGGTGAATCGATTGGCCGAACGCGGCAACTCCTGCAGATCGAAGGCATCTCGAAGGTGACCGTGGCTGTGCGCTCGCACCACCCGTACTACGACGAACTCCGCGACCTGGTGGACGAATCGAATGGTGCGGTCGAGATCGTCACGGAAACGAAGGAGCTGATGACCCGCCTAGTGCGCGTCCACTTCGCTGTCACGTCTGGTGACATGTGGTCGCCCGAGTTGTGCGTGGTTGGCATCCCACAACTGATCATCAGCCAGAACACCCGCCACGGGTTGAACGGCAAGAAGATGGACGAAGAGTGCGTGGCCACCTATCTCGGCGACACAGCGAATGTGTCGTTCGAGCAACTCCAGGACGCGGTGAAACTGCTGATGGAAGACCCCATGGAACGCAAGGGGATGACCCGCTGCGCTCGCAATCTCTTCGATGGTCGCGGC
>JBGTAO010000246.1:0-6366 GCA_041749835.1 Gemmata sp.
GGGATGCTCCTGGGAGAGCACGCGGTCTCCAAAGCCGCTTCACCGAGTTCAAATCCTGGTCCCTCTGCTTACCAGTGTGGCTGACACAGAAAAGCGCCGAGTTCGTAACTCGGACAATGCGGGTGCGAATCCTGCCGCCGGCTCTCGATCACCTCCTCGTCCGCCGCCAAGCGAGCGCTCCTGTAAGATACGGGAATGATTGCTACGGAAACACCAGGAGCGAACGCTCCTCCGGCCCTGGCGAAGACGATTGGCCGGCAAGTCCTGGCTCTGGCGCTGCCCGCGCTCGCTCAGCAGTACTTGCATCTCTTGGTTCGCCTCTCGGACCAGTACCTCGCCGATAACTTCCAACTGCCCGATCCCGAAGAGCGGGCGATCTACCTTTCCGCGCTCACCACGGCGGGTTACCTCTACTGGTTCGTCTCCAGCTACACGGTACTCGTGAGCGTGGGGGCTACGGCGCTGGTGGCGCGCTTTGTCGGTGCGGGCGATCTGCTTCTCGCTCGTCGGGCGACGGGCCAGGCGCTGGTGCTGGCGCTCGTCTTCGGCTTGCTGGGATCGGCCATCGCCTTGACGGGGCTTCCGGTGCTGGTGGAAGCATTGAACCTCACCGGGAATGCCGCCGGTTACTGCATGGCGTTCCTCACGCCGCTGGCTATCTTGCTCCCTTTTCAAGTGATCGAATCGGCGTGCATAGCGTGCCTGGCCGGCGCCGGCGATACCCGCACCGGGCTGAAGGTGCTCGGGTTGGTCGCCATCATCAACATTCCGCTGGCGTGGACGCTCTGCTTCGGGATCGGTTCCTGGTCGGGGATGGGCTTCGTCGGCATCGCGCTCGGCACGGGCCTGAGCCACGTTGTTGGCTGCATCACGCTTCTGGTGATTCTGGCGAAGGGCAAATCGGGCTTGAAGCTCACGGCCGCGTATCTGGTGCCCGATACCGATCTGATCCGCCGATTGCTGCGGGTGAGTGTGCCCGCGGCCATCGATAGCCTTTCGGTGGCGTTCTGCCAGTTGTGGTTTCTGAGCCTCGTGAACCGGCTTGGCAACACCGCATCGGCGGCGCACGGTGTGGCGTTGCAATGGGAAGCACTGGGCTATCTGGCGGGGGGTGCCTTCGGAACGGCAGCGATGACACTCGTGGGCCAAAACCTCGGCGCACAGAACCCTGCCCGTGCCGCCCGCAGCGCCTGGACCGCGTTCCGTATGGGTAGCGTGGTGATGGGCGTGATGGGGCTGGGCTTCGCGCTCCTGGCCGTGCCGATGTTCCGTCTCTTTTGTCATGAACCCGACACGCAACCGGTAATCGATCTGGGTGTGCCCGTGTTGCGGTTGATCGCGGTGGCCATGCCGGCACTGGCAAGCCAGATCATCTTCACGGCGGCACTGCGGGGTGCCGGCGACACCCGGGTGCCGGTGCTCATCAGTTGGTTCGGCTTCTTGGGCGTCCGCATTCCATTGGCGTATCTCTTGATGGGGTCGGAGGTCGATCTGGGGCCACTGGGTCGCGTGCCCGGTTGGGACCTGGGGCTCTTCGGTGCCTGGGTGGCGATGTGCGTCGATATCTGGGTGCGGGGGCTCTTCTTCGCGTGGCGCTTCCTGGGTGGCCGCTGGAAAAAGATCGAGGTGTGAGTGCCCCGGTGATCAGCAGAAGTGCGGTCGGGACGAATGCGGTCCCAGGAATGGCAAGTCTTGGCGAGCGGAGGGCGTCAGCCCTTCGGTTCCGAGCAGAAGAGCGGTCGGGACGACCGCGGTCCCAGGTGAGCAAGGCCGAGCGTGTGACTGGTTCTGGGACCGCGGGCTTCTAGTCCACTCTTCACGTTTCTGTTTCAGAATGACCGCGCGCGCTATTCCGCCGTGAGCACGCGGAGGAGTTCGTCGTGGAAGTGGCCGTTGGTGGCGAGAATGTCCGGGCGGAAGGGATCGAACGGTTGGCCATCAACCGTGGTGACGGTGCCGCCCGCTTCTTGAATGAGTGCCGCGCCTGCCAGCACATCCCAGGCGTAGTTATCGTAAGCCCAGTAGCCATCGAAGCGACCTGCCGCGACATAGGCCATGTTCAGGGCGGTTGAACCGGTGCGGCGCAGTGACTGCGAGTGTGGCATCACCTTACCCCACGCGATGTAGTTGCGCTGTTGCTTCTGCAAATCGGCCGGGAAGCCCGTCGAGATCATGCCATCGCACAACTTCGCGGCACGGCTCACACGAATGGGTTGTTCGTTCAGAAATGCACCCAGCCCTGCGGCAGCACTGAAGAGTTCGTTCAACCTCGGATCGAGGATCACACCTGCGACGGCTTTCCCGTCGGCCCACAAGCCAATCGAGACGCAGTACGCCGGGATATCGTGAACGTAATTCGCGGTGCCATCGAGCGGATCGACCACCCAGACCGGCGGGGCGTCGGCGGGCGGGCGGGTTTGCTCCGGCGACAAGCCCACCGATTCTTCCTCGCCGAGAAAGAGATGCTCCGGGAACGCCGCCAGCAGCGATTCCTTGATCACTTTTTGGGAAGCGTGATCGGCATCGGTGACGAGGTCGGCCCGCGACTTCTCTTGCACCGAGAATCGGGTTCGCCAGCTTTCGAGTTCCGCCGCACCTCGCCGTGCTGCTTCGATGGCGGCGCGGAGGTAAGCGGCGTGTTGGGCAGTGGTGTCGGTGGTCATGCGGACATGATAGGAACCGTTGCGGTTGCAGCGAGCGTGCAATTACTCCGCGGCCATTTCTTCCGTGAGAATAGCATCGGTGTAGACGTTCTGCACATCGTCGTGGTCGTCGAGTGCGTCGATGAACCTGATCACCTTCTTGCCGGTCTCGACATCGATTTCCTTTTGCAGCTTGGGTAAGTATTTCACCTCGGCCTCGGTCGCCTCGATGTGGGCGGCCTTCAGTGCGTCGAGCACGGCGGTGAAGTTGGAGGGTTCACTCGTGATCTCGAAGGCATCATCTTCGCGCTTCAGGTCTTCGGCCCCGGCTTCGAGTGCCAGCGTCATGAGTGCGTCTTCGTCCGCGTGCTTGGTGGCATCGATGGCGAAGAAGCCCTTGCGATCGAACATGTAGCCTACGGAACCGGGAACACCGACCGCCGCGTTGGCGCGCTCGAAGATCTTCTTGATCTCGCCATTGGTGCGGTTGCGGTTATCGGTCATCACTTCGACGAGCACGGCAACGCCGCCGGGGCCGTACCCCTCGTACATGATCTCGTCGTAGTTCACCGCTTCCAGCTCGCCCGTGCCGCGCTTGATCGCCCGCTCGATATTCTCCTTGGGCATCGAGACGGAGCGAGCTTTATCGATGGCGTAGCGCAGCTTCAGGTTCATGTCCGGGTCGCCGCCGCCCGCACGAGCCGCAATGATGATGTACCGGCTAAGCTTGCTGAAGAGCTTTCCGCGCTTGGCATCCACCACGTTCTTGTGGCGAACCATGTTCTTGTAATGACTGTGCCCTGCCATGTCACGCAACCTCGTCGAGAATCCGGTTGCGTTCAGTATAGGACAGCGCCGCTCAGACGAAAGGCGGTTCTGACACGCACGGGCACCCGACTCGGTTGGCGGGAATCGTGCAGTCGTGAAGACCGTTCAAACTCGTTCGATCACCTCATCCACCACGTATCGCGATTTCGCCAGTTTGGCGGCGGCATCGTTGGCCGAGCGGTAGCCCGCGGTGGCGATGACCACGGAGGCGTAGCCACGCAACTTGAGCCCCAGAATCTCGTCGTACTCCGGGTTCTGGAATCCCTCCATTGGGCACGCATCGACACCAGTCAGCGCGCAGCTTGAAAGGAAGACGCCCAGCGCGATGTAGCATTGCCGAGCGGCCCAGGCGTGCGCTTCGGTTTCGGTCATCCGGGACAGTGAACCCAGCATCTTCTGCTTGAAGCCATCGAGCGCATCCACGGTCAACCCGCGAACTTCCATGGTGCGGGCGATGTGCCGCTCAACATCGGCCGGCGTGGGTGGATTCTTCGCCGCGAAGACCACCAGGTGCGAAGCCTCCACGATCTGCGGTTGATTCCACGACACGGCGTGCAATTGCTTGCGCACGGCCGGATCCGTAATCACGAGGAACTTCCAGGCTTGCAAGCCATACGACGATGGTGCAAGCGTGGTCGCCTCTTCGAGCTTCGCCCAGAGTTCCGGTGCAATCGCCTTCATGGGGTCGAACTTCTTGGTGGCATAACGCCACTTCAATTGTGTGAGCACGGTATCGGGCGAAACGGGATGCATACAAGCTCCGCGGTTGGGGCAATTGCGAATCGAACGGCGTGGGGGCCGTGCTGCTAGGCTTTCAAGTCGTTCTCCAGCACGATGCGGTACCGGGCTTTTCCCGCCTTAAGGTGAGCGATCGCTTCGTTGACTTTCGTCAAAGGAAACGTTTCGGTGACCGGGGCAATCTGGTGCCGGGCGCAAAACTCTACCATGTCGGCCGTCGTCGCCGGGCTTCCCAGTGGTGAGCCGGAAAGAGATCGCTGAGCCATGATCAGAGATAACGCGGGCACGGGAATCGGTTCGAGAACCGCGCCGACGAAGTGTAGGCGGCCACGCGGTGCCAGCGCATTCAGGTAGGCATTCCAGTTCAGCGGAACATTCACCGTCACCAGAATGAAATCGAGCGTGCCAGCCAGCTTGGCCATCGCGGCGTCATCTTTCGAGTTGACCACATGGTGGGCCCCCAGGCGTTTGGCCTCGTCGCTTTTGCCCGCGGAAGACGAGAACGCGTAGACCTCGCAGCCCCACTTGTTCAGGAACTGAAGTGCCAAGTGACCAAGGCCACCAATGCCGACCACACCCACCCGGTGCGTGGGTCGCACCTCGAACTGCACGATCGGGTTGAACACGGTGATGCCGCCGCAGAACAGCGGTCCGGCCTTCGCCGGGTCGAGCCCATCGGGGAGTTTCGTCACCCACTCTTCGTTCGCCCGCACTGTGTCCGCGAAGCCGCCATGCCGGCGGACAATCGTCTGCTCGGCGGTGAGGCACAGGTTGTGGTCGCCGCTCATACACTGGCGACACTTCCTGCAACTATGCGAGAACCAACCGAGCCCGACGCGATCACCGGTTTTCACTGCGGTCACTCGTGGACCGGCAGCCGTGACTGTGCCAACCACCTCGTGCCCGGGAACCAGCGGGAATTGAGTTTGCCCCCATTCGTCGTCGATCATCGACAGATCGGAGTGGCAGATCCCGCAGTGCGATACTGCGATCTCGACTTGTTCTTCGCCGAGTGGGCCGGGCTCGTACTCGAATGGCGTTAACTCGCTCTTGGGCTTTGTGACTGCAAATGCGCTGATAGCCATGGATCGCTCCGGGATTGTGTCGAGAGTTCGAATTTCTGAACTGGCGGTGCGACTTACTTGGTCCAGCGCACAGCGGCTTCGGCCACACGCTGACCCAGGATCGCGGCCGTTTTGGTATCGCCTTCGTCGATCACATCGGGCGGGAAGGTTTGGGCCATCACTCCGCTATAACTGGACAGGCGATTGACCGCGCCCGGGGTCGGGCCTTCGGGCATCACGCCGGTGCCGATCCAGAGCATGCCATGCTGCATGGCGTTCACCCAGAGCCCTTGCAAGGTGTTGAGCTTGTCGCCGCTGAGGCCCTGGGAATGGGTGAAGCCTCCCGCGATTTTGTCTTTCCAGGCGAGCTTGAACCATGCGGAGCTGGCAGCATCGATGAACGCCTTGAACTGCGCCGCATAGCCGCCCATGTAAGTTGGGCAACCGAACACGATGGCGTCGGCCGCGTCCAGCTTCGCCATCGCCTCGGGGTTCTTCCAGCGGCCCTGATGAATGTCTTCACCCACGATCCGGATGAGTTCCACCGTGGTAGCGGGAACTCGCCGGGCACCCTCTGCAACCGCTTCGGCGATGGCGTGCGTGTGACCCTGAGCAGAAAAGTAAACGATCGCAACATGGGGCATGCGGGGTTCTCCTGGGTGTTCGGGCAACCACACTGATAGTCGGAACGAATCAGAAATCCACCCTGACTGCAGTCGGAAAGTTGCTCCTTTGGGACCGCGAGCGTCGGAGCCTCCCCTGGGACCGCGGTCGTCCCGACCGCAGCTTTACCAATATCCAAAAGCGGACCAGAGCAAGTCACACCCTCACCAAAGCTCCCCTGGGACCGCGGTCGCGGTCGTCCCGACCGCTCCTCAGCTGCTCGCCGGGCAGCTCACGCAGCCCGCTCACCAAGCTCACCCGGGACCGCGGTCGTCCCGACCGCAGCTTGACCAATATCCAAAAGCGGACCAGTGGTCCGCGGTCCCAGGACAAGTCACACGCTCGCCTTGCTCACCGGGCAACGGTTGGCGAGCAGCACGAAAAGCGACACGGTGGGCCATGTCATCGAGGTGTGTCGGGGCAGAGCGATG
>JBGTAO010000247.1:0-11538 GCA_041749835.1 Gemmata sp.
GCCTGCTCGACCATCCAGTCGCCGCTGCGGGCGCGTTTGCCGAACCAGTCGCCCAGCGGCCCCCAAGCGTTCGACCACATTATCCGCCCTTCAATCAGTTCCCCGAGTTCACCCGCATGAATCACCTTCATCGGCTCGATAAAGCGCGGATCGGCACGGCGCTGAAAGCCGATCTGTACGATCTGCTTGCTGGCGTTCGCGGCCTTCACCACCTTGTCGCAGTCCTGGGGTGTCAGGCACATGGGCTTCTCGCCGTATAGGTCTTTACCCGCAGCAATCACATCGAGATAGTTCTGGGCATGCAAGTCGCAGGGCAGTGCCGAAATCACCGCCTGGACCCCGTTCAACTCCAACAACTTCTTCCAATCCTCGACCACCACCGGCGCTTTCTGCCCGGCACCGGTCACCAGTGTCACCGCGCGCTTGGCGTTCTTCGGTTGAATGTCGCAGATGGCAACCACATTGCCGAGCTTGGCTTCAAGGAAGTTCCGCAACAGCGCGGTGCCCCGGCTGCCCACACCGATACAGCCCACGCGGAGTGGTTCGGAGTCGGCAGCGGTTGCAAACGGCAAACGAGCTCCAACAGTTCCGGCGGTTCCAGCTATTGCTGCAGCGGATGCGAGAAACGTGCGGCGATTGGTCGTCATGGCAGAATTCCCTGGGGTGAGGTCGGGCGAGTTGAGTTTACCCATTCAGAACGGGCACGCCACACGGTTTCCAGTTGCCTTCGCCCGGGTGCAGTTCGACAATTCTGGTGGGCAACCTTTCCCGAATTCGGAGCGAATGATGACTGGCAAGCGCGCAGCAGGTGCAGGAATCGTCGGCGGAATTGCAATCGCCTTTGGTGTGGTCTCGGCGTTCGCCGGGTTGCAACGCGAGTACAAAAGCGGAATCGTGTGGCCCGAGCCCGCTGTGATCACTCCGGGCAAAGTGGCTTCCGAAGCCCCATCGGACGCTATCGTGTTGTTCGACGGCAAGGATCTCTCCAAATGGGATAACGGCGATAAGTGGGAGATCAAAGACGGTTACGCGGTGGTGCAGAAGTCGAACATTCGCACCAAGGATTCGTTCGGCGATTACCAACTCCACGTGGAGTTCGCCACTCCGGAGAAAGTCCGAGGGTCGGGGCAAGGCCGCGGCAACAGTGGGATATTCCTGGCCGACCGCTACGAGGTGCAAGTGCTCGATTCCTTCGACAACAAGACCTACTTCGATGGCCAGTGCGGCAGCCTTTACAAGCAGTCGCCGCCCATGGTGAACGCATCGCGGAAGCCCGGCGAATGGCAAACCTACGACCTCATCTTCACCGCTCCGCACTTCGGCGAGGGTGGCAAGTTGCTGAAGCCGGGATATGTCACGCTGACCCATAATGGTGTGGTCGTGCAGAACCACACGGAATTGCAAGGTGGCACGTACTTCGACAAGCCGGCATCGTACCAACCGCACCCACTCAAGCAGCCGATCAGCCTGCAGAACCACGGCGATCCGGTGAAGTACCGCAACATCTGGATTCGCGAGATTCAACCGCTCGAAGGGAAGAAGCCGCAATAGAACGCTTCGCTCATGTCCGCTCGGCTCGCTCACCCGTGATGAGCCGAGCGGCGCGATTCCGGGTGATGAAGTTCCAGAACCACTGGAACATCACCAGCACCCGATTCTCGAATCGCGCCAGATACAGGATGTGGATAAACAACCACGCCAGCCACGCGATGAACCCACTGAAGCGAATGCCCTTGGTCTCGGCAACAGCCTTCGCCCGCCCAATCGTCGCCATGCTCCCTTTGTCCCAATACTGGAATGGCCCCCGTGGGCTCTGGCGATTCACTCGCCGGGCAATCACGTCGGCGACGTACTGCCCCTGTTGCATCGCCACCGGTGCGACTCCGGGCAGCGGCTTGCCATCTGCGGCGGCGTAGTTCGCAAGATCCCCGATCACGAAAACATTCGAGTGGGAACCGACCGAACAATCGGGATTCACGACCACACGCCCCGAGCGATCGACCACGACATTCCCGATTGCATCCGCCAGCAGTTTCCCGAGTGGGTTGGCCTTCACACCGGCTGCCCACACCACCGTATTCGTGTCGATGCGGCTTGCGTCTGCCTTCCCACTGTCGGGTTTCACCAGAACGTGATCCGGCTGAATATCGACCACATGGCAATCGAGTAGCACCGTAATTCCCATGCGTTCCAGGGCAGTCTTGGCCTTGCCACTCAAGCGCGGATCGAACGCGGCCAACAAACGATCCTGCCCTTCCACCAGCATGACTCGGCAACTCGCCGGATCAATGGCGCGGAAATCGTATCGCATGGTGTGCAGTGCCAACTCACGAATCGCCCCGGCCATCTCCACGCCCGTGGGGCCACCACCCACCACGACGAAGTTCAGGAGCCGCACGCGAGCCGTGGCGTCCGGTTCCCGTTCCGCCTTCTCGAACGCCGTGAGCACTCGCCGCCGGATCTCGGTCGCATCCTCGATCGTCTTCAAGCCGGGTGCAACTGCTTCCCACTCGGTCTTGCCGAAGTAGTGATGCGTGGCTCCCGTTGCCAGGATCAGCGAATCGAAAGGCAGAGCCGTGCCGTCGCGCAGTTGCACCGTCTTGGCAGTCAGATCGAAGCCGATCACATCGCCCAAAAGTACGGAGGCATTGCGTTGCGTGCGGAACACGGAGCGGAGTGGGGCTGCGATGTTCGCCGGTGAGAGCCCACCCGTTGCAACCTGATAAAGCAGAGGTTGGAAGAGGTGAAAGTTCCGGCGATCAATCAACGTGACTTCAACGGATTTCTTGTTTAATCCCCTTGCGGCCAACATTCCACCAAACCCGCCGCCGACGATAACCACACGGTGCTTGGGCGTGCTGTCCGACATGTGATGCCTCCGCGAATGGGGATCGCCGGGTCCTTCGCGGAGCATTGTACAGGGTGAAGCGTCCGCGCGCTTACCGAGATGGCAACACCCGCAGTTGGCGCAGTGCCTCGGGGTCTTCCGTGAGATCGAACACGGCAATGGAACCACCGGGAACCGCGACCGGAGTGCGTTGGCGAAGGAACGAATAGGTGTGCGGATCGTTGAGATAGAGGCCGAGCAAATGGTTCACGCTGACGGCTACGATGTGCTGGGGGGCCGACGCGGGGATGGCCTCGCAACCGGGGTCGCCCGTGCGGCCATAGCCCGGCAAGGGCTGGTAGCGAAGCCCGTAGCTCTCCGGGCGATCGGTCCCGAAGTAGCCGAGATACACGACTTCCACGCGGTTCGCCCGCATCCACTGCTGGAGCGCGGGCAAGCCCTGGCCCCAATCGAGGTTCGAATCGGCCAGATAGCGAGCACCACCGCGAGTACCGCCTGCCAGTTCGTTGAAATAGGTGATGTCGTTGGGACTCGCCGACTGGGCCGCAAAACCTGAACAAACGAGGCAGACCACCAGGATCAACCGCCGAACCAACGCCCAATCCCCTGGCACCACCAACCCTGCCGCCACCAGATACACAAACGGGCTGATCGGCAGAACCACCCGCACACCGATGTTTACACGCGAATAACTGGCGAGCAGAAAGAACACGATCGGCGGAACAATCAGGAACAAGTTGCGGTTCCCCACGGTTGTTCCCGGCGAGCGTGGCTTGGCCAGCAACAGGAAGATCGCACTGGTCGCCGTGGCCACGAGCAGCCCGAGCGGCAACTTCAACAGAAGGGCAACCGCGAAGTAGTGCCACCAACCACCCTGGGAACGCTCACCGTTCAGATAAGCAATGCCATCGCCATGTTCACCCCGGGTGAGTTGGAACTTCAATCCACGGCCCCATTCGGGGAAATGGACGAATCCGTAGGTCGCCGCGATGATGATCACCGCAATCACGGCAACCCGAATCACCAGTTCAAAAGCATTGCGAATTCGAGGTTCCGCGACTTGGCCTGGCAAGGCGATCACCCCACCTTGTGCCCAGTAGCCACCCGCCGCCACACACAGGCCAACCACGAGTGCCACAGCCGAGAACTTGGCAGCGAGCGCCAACCCCAGCGAAACCCCGACTGCGATCAGTAAGCCCCGAGATGGCGCAGCCACGTATTCCCAGGCCAAATAGCAGGTGAGAAAGCCGAATAGCGCGAGCCCCAAGTCGGTGGAGAGCACACACCCCAGGGCTACGAGATTGGGATCGTTTGCTGCGTACGCAACGGCCACCACACCTGCCCACTTCGCACCAAACACCCGATACGCCACCCAGCCCACCAGCGTAACCAGGCACATACCCAGGAACAGGTTCACCCGGCGAGCAGGATCGAGCAGCGTTCGCGGGGCAACGCCGGAATCAAACACCCACGCCTGGGCCACATGCCAGTGATTGAACTGAGTCGCTTCGGCCAGCACCAGCGGAAAGGGCGGCGCATCGTGGAACAGGAGTGGCGCGGCCCAGAGCAACTTCAGGAGCGGAGGGTCTTCCGAATTCAGCCGAAAGGCACCGTTGGTCCAGTACCCATATCCCGCCGTGAGGTGAACGTACTCATCGAAGGTCGGACCGTTGGCAGCAATGAACTGCTCGCCGCGCCACCAGTACCAACCGAGAAGCACCAGTACGCAAACCAACGGCAGCAGTGCGGAAGCCGGTTTGCGGAGCACGAGCGTTCCTCGGGGCGTGTATTAAGCAGCCACGGTGGCTTTCCCGGTCGCGTTCCCCGACCGGTTTACGGCCACCTGGACGATTGTCCGGTTGGTAACTGTGTTACTGTCTCTACCGAGAATCAGGCTGAAAATGCACCCCGAAATGGCGTGGCGGGCAGCCGAAACAGCAAAAAAACTGGATATTTCAAGGGAAATTGCGTTGTGTGGTTGACAACCCCCTGTAAAAACCCTTAGTTTTTCAACTGTTTCGGGCTTTCTATCACCCCGTTTGGAGTTCCCTGACATGGCCAAGGCCTCAAAGCCGGCGGCGAAGAAGTCCCCGCCCAAGAAAGCGATGACCAAATCTGCTTTCGTTACGCGCCTTGCTGAAGCTGCGGAAATCAGCAAAAAGCAAGTTGAGCTTGTGATGGATGAGATCCTGGAAGTGATCAAGGGCGAGGTCAGCACCAAGGGCCCCGGCAAGTTCGTGCTCCCAGGTATTGCTCGCATCACCGTCACACGAAAGGATGGCGTGAAGGGTGGCGAGAAGAAGATCAACCGACTGACTGGCGCGGAATACGTCACCAAGGATCGGCCTGCTTACAACCGCGTCAATGTGCGACCCGTGAAGGCGCTCAAGGAAGCCCTGAAGTAACTGCCCGCTTCGCACACGCGACATATCGATGAGAACACCCCGCTCGTATGAGTGGGGTGTTCCCGAGAATTGCTCGAACTTTCTCGGCTGCCGGATTCGGGTTCACATGTGCCACTTTGCGGTTTAGCCTTCATCCGGGCTTCGGGTCATTTTTCGGATGGTGGTGGTGTTGCTTCGTGTGCTCATCGCCCCGCTCTTCGTAGTGCTTGATCGCCGCCACCGACTTATCGAAATCCTCCTGATTCACCCACAGTTCAATTGAATCGGGCAAAGCCGAGCCGAAGCTTGCCGTGAGTGCTTCACCGACCACGCTGCTTTCGATCTCGGCTTCCGCCAGCACCTGCTTGTAGATTTCCACCGTCATCATCGGGCCAGAAAAGACTTTCACGACATCATGGGGATCGCGACTCATGGCAGCTCCTCGATGGGATGTTGGCACACGGCTATTGTAGCCAATTCTCACAACCCCTGCTGCTTGAACGATTGCAACTGGTTGAGTTTCGAGCGATTTCCCGGACCGGGCGCAACCCTGATGATTGTACCGAGCGCAAACTGATTCCGCCTAATCCTGGTTGGACTCTGCCAATTGCGTGGTATCCAACTGGGTGTTAAGTTATCGGAGTGCCAATGGACTGGGCCATGAACCCTGACCTTAATCCCCGACAGCGGGTATGTCCTTGAACCTTGATGCCGCCGGGATCGGAGAACTTGCCATTCGCCTGGGACTTGTCACCCCCGATCAGGTGCGCGATGGCCTTTTCGAGCTGGACAACCCCAAGGCCACTGCCGAGGAGATGGTTCGCCTCCTGGAGCGGAAGCGGCAACTCTCGTCGTGGCAGGGCAACAAGCTGCTCAAAGGAGACCTCGACGGCTACTTTCTGGGTGGCTATCGGCTCCTCTACAAGATCGCTTCCGGGAGCTTTGGCCGTGTCTACCGGGGCGACGATCCCCGCACCGGGCAGGTTGTGGCGGTCAAGGTGCTCCGCAATAAGTGGACGCTCGACAAGCAGAAGATCAATCTCTTCCTGCGTGAAGGCAAGCTGGGCATGACGATCCGGCATCCGAACATTGTTTCGGTGCTCGCCGTGAACCAGGACACCAAAACCGGTCAGTACTTCATCGTCATGGACTTCGTCGAGGGCGGGAACCTCCGCGACATTCTCCAGATTCGCAAGAAGCTCGATACCGATGAAGCACTGCGAATCCTCGAAGAGTGCGTTCAAGGGCTCTCCTACGCCTACCAGCGGGGACTGACCCACCGCGACATCAAGCCGACCAACATTCTCATCTCCACAATCGGTCAGGCTCAGCTCGTGGACTTTGGGTTAGCCGAGATCAGCACCACGGGAACCGTGCACCTCCAGCGCCAGTCGGATCGCGACGACGATGTCGCCGTCGATCGCACTGTCGATTACGCCGGGTTGGAGCGAGCGACCAATCAGAAACCGGGCGATATCCGCAGCGATATCTATTTCCTGGGCTCGGTCCTCTACGAATGCCTCACGGGGCAACCGTTGATTCCGGTGACCAAGGACCGCCAGGCCCGCATGCAGGCTCGCCGCTACATGGATGTCGAAGACACGCTACGGGCAAAAGGCCCACCCCTGGGAATCTCCGGCCCGGTCATGCAACTCCTCGGGAAGATGGTGGCATTCGAGCCCAATCAGCGGTTTCAGACTCCCGCCCAGGTAATCGAATCGATGCAGAAGTGCCGGGCCGATCTGCACAAGCAGAAGCTCACAATCGGCGCAATCGGGCGGACCCCCGCCGGCCCGAAAACGCTGTTCGCGGTGGAAACCAACGAGAAGCTCAAGGACGCCTTCCGCCGGTTCAAACGCAAGGGTTACCGGGTGTTGCTCTCCAACGATTCCAATCGGGCGTTGCAGCAGTACCAGCAACAACCGTTTCACGCACTCGTGATCGATGCCGGAACGGTGGGGCGTGACGGAGTGAAGGTGTTTAACCGAATTCTGAAGGAATCCGATCGAATCGGCCTGGACCTGGCTGCCGTGCTGCTACTGTCCGAAGAGCAAACCAGTTGGGCCAAAGATGTCATCGAGCACCCACGGGGTGCTGTGATGTTCATTCCGCTCAACATGAAGGAATTGCTGAACAAGCTGCAAGTGCTCGCGCCCAGCCTGGCGGAAGGAGCGCAAGCTGCGGAAGCTACCAACGAGCATGACGAAACGCATGAAGACGAAGCGGATTAACCCGGCTTCCGATACGGATCGTGTTCCTGCATTGCTGCTTTCATCTCTCGCACCGCACGTTCCATTCCCACCAAAACTGCCCGCGAAACAATGCTGTGCCCGATATTCAGTTCCTCGACGCCCGGAATGCGGACGATCGGTTGCACGTTCCAGTAGTTCAGCCCGTGCCCCATGTGAACATGCAGTCCGAGTTGCACGGCTTGTGCGCTGGCTTCCCGTAATTTTGCGATTTCAAGAGCCACCGCCTCGCCCTTCGCCTCGGAATAGCTTGCGGTCTGGAATTCGATGGCATCGGCCCCAAGCTTGTGGCTGGTCTCAACCTGAGCCGCATTCGGATCGATGAAGAGCGAGACCTGAATGCCCGCCGCCTTGAGCCGCTCAATTGCCCGACCCACAACGGTTGCGTGAGTCACCACATCGAGCCCGCCCTCGGTCGTCAACTCCTCGCGCTTCTCCGGCACGAGCGTGGCCTCATCGGGCTTGACCTTCACAGCAAAGGCGAGGATCTCTTCCGCGGTCGCCATCTCCAGATTGAGCCGCGTGGTAACGGTTTCACGCAACACGAGGACATCGCGATCCTGGATGTGCCGGCGATCTTCCCGCAGGTGCACGGTAATTCCATCGGCTCCCGCAAGTGTGGCGAGCACGGCAGCGGCGACCGGATCGGGCTCGTTGGCGCGGCGAGCTTGTCGCAGCGTGGCCACATGATCGACATTCACACCGAGGCGAATCATGGTCGTTCCCTGAATCAGCGCCCATAGCGGGAGAGGTACTCGAGCACCTCGCGGTAGCGTGTCAGTTCGCGCAGCAGAATCTTGTACCCGATGATGCCGAGCAACACGGCTACCAACCGTTCCAGAAGCGGACTGACAACCGGAATCCCAATCCAGGCTCCGAGCAGGAAGTAATTGAAGGCCAGGATCAGCGCGATGGCGGGCAAGGCGAACTGCGTGGTGTGGCTCACACGGTAATTGCGATCCAGGTACATCCGCACCGCAAGTCGCATCTCGGCGAAGAGTTGGGTGAAGAACCAGGAATGGCGGGCCGGGTCGCCGGGCGGCTCCACAGGCCGAAGCACGGCTCCGTGTGGCGGCGGCGGGGCAACGAGTGCCAACGGTCCGTGGTTGGATGGGGTATCGAGAACGAGAACCCGATCAGCTTCGGACAAGGTACGCGATTCACTGGCCAGCACTCGGAGCTTCTCAATCACGCGATTGGCGACATCGTCCTGGCTGGCAATGGTCGCGGGGCGTGATTCGAGCGCGGCTTCGAGTTTGCGAATGCGATCTTCGAGTTCGGCTTCACGGGATGATCCCGTTGTGTCCGACTCCACGGGTTCGGCCATATCGATCAGTTCACTCATGCCCAGTCCTCGGGGCTCGGGTGCGGCCAGCGCATCAGATTACTGTGTTTACGAGAACGCGAAAAGGGAAGTCGGGTTCCGACCGGAGCGCAGGTTCGGATTGATTCCTATGTGGCGGCACGCTATGGCCGCACTTCCCTAGACATCCGTACTGTCCTGCAAACGGCGCGCCAAGTCGCACGTTGCGGGTCCTCGGAGGGCGGCGCGTGGTTTGTCGATCGTTGCTACTCACTGGTTTGGCTCTGGCTCCGCTCGCTCTCACAGGGTGTGCGGGGACCTGGGATACGTTAACCAGCCGTCGATTCCGCGAGCAACCGCTCACCTCCATGCAACGGATGATTGTACCGGAAGACCCGGTCGACGTATTGCTCACCGATCCACGGCGCGAGGGAGACGAACTCGCGGCGGCCATGCGGCGGCTGAAGGAGCCGATTCGAGACAACCGACCGCAGCAAGATCAGGATGCAATCATCGAACTCCTGGGCCGCACCGCAGCCAACGACCCGAGCCCCATTCTTCGCATGGAAGCCATTGGCGCTCTGGGCCGGTTCGAAGACGTGCGTGCCAACCAACTGCTGGTTCTCGCTTACCAAAACGCTCACGGCCGCAAAAACACCGAACCCGTACCCCAGAAACCCACCAGCGACAGCGGTGTGATTCAAGCCGGGACCAGCGCCGGGCGAGCCCCCACGCGGCCCAATAGCAGCGAACGTTTCCCAATCACCGGGCCCACAGGGTTCCCGCCGGAATGGGTCAGTTCGATTCGGTGCCGGGCTGCGGAATCCCTGGGCCGGACCGGCCGACCGGAAGCCGCCAAGTTCCTGGCCGCAGTCGCGGGTGGCAGTGGCTCGGATATTCATGTGGAGGGCAGCGAAGACCGCGAGGTTCGTCTGGCTGCCATCCGAGCGCTGGGGCAGTGTCGCCAGCCCGAGTCGGTTGCGGCACTGGCACAGGTTCTCAAGAGCGAAGCGGATAAGCACGATACGGCGGTAATGGGCCGGACACATGAAGGACTGGTGCGCCTGACGGGTAAGCGATTACCGCCCGACCCGCAACAATGGGGCGAAGTGATCCAGGCGGGTGTGGTTCTCGCGCCGGAACCGACCTGGTGGGACAAGACCGTGGAACAAGCCAGCTATCTGGTGAAGTAGCGTCCAATCCAACAACACGGTGCCCTTGCACCGTGTACTGCACCAAGCACATCGAGTGTGTTAGGAAATCTCGTCGGCAGTGGGCAAGTCGTCGTTCCCAGCTGTGCGGCTGATGATGACCGCCGTCGTCAGCACGCCGGAAAGTAACGCCACAATCACCACCACGAAGATCACCAGTAGTGCGGCTCCGTCGCGCTTCTTGTCCGAGCCACTCGAACTGCTGCTACTGCCCGCACCGAGCGCATCAATCACACTTCCGAACGCCCGATCCAGATTCCGAATCGAGTTGAACGTGTTGTGAATCTGGGCATAGGTGTTCCAGGCAGCGAGGCCGAAATCCCGAATCCGGCGGTTGCGGTAGGCCCGTGCCCAGCTATCGAGCGTGATCATCAGACCAGAGATCAAGATACCCGGAATGAGCAAGATGTAGCCGACCTTCATGGCCAGCGTAACATCGTCCGGACTGATCCACCCCAACCCCTGGGCGGCGGCTGCCAAAATGATGAGGTAACACCAACTGAAGCCAGAAGCCGACATCACAGCGCCCATCCAGGCCATGATCCGCGGCCAACCGCCGTTATGCTTGGTCTCCACCCAGGCGAGACCCACCGAATAAGCATTCCAGAAGCTGATGCCAAAGTTGAGGAGCCAGATCAAAATGACATACGCACCAGACATTGCGCGTCGCTCCGCTGGGAAGTGATTCGGGAAACGCGATCTTCCGGGAGGCTCGCACGGCGGTCAAGCGCCAAGCCCAAGCTCAGAGATTGTTCTTGCGACTGACGTTTGGGCTGCGTTCATCCGATTCGCTGGGGTTACACCCAAATCGGGCCGGTGCGGAGAGCGTGCCCCGCACCTGTAAAGCGGCTTCTCAGAGTTGCACTTCTGGCAGTCCCTCAGACTGCGGTTGCGCTGCGATTCGCGCAACAGTTGTTGCCAGTTCCTGATACGCCTTCGCGATCCCCGAGTCGGGGTACTTGCGCACGATGGGCTCACCCGAATCGCCACACTCGGCAACCCGAGGATCGATGGGCAGTTCAGCCAGGAATGGCACACCGCTTTCAGTTGCGAGTTTTTGGCCGCCACCCACGCCAAAGATCGCGGTCTTGTTCCCCGCTGTATCCACGAAGTAGCTCATGTTCTCCACAATCCCCAAAATGGGAACGCGCACTTCGCGGAACATCTTCACACCCTTGCGGGCATCGATCAGGCTGACTTCCCCCGGCGTGGTCACCACGACAGCCCCGGTTAACGGGGCGCTCTGGCTGAGTGTGAGCTGCGCATCTCCGGTACCCGGCGGCAAGTCGATGATGAGGTAATCGAGGTTCCCCCAGGGTATCTGGCCCAGGAAGGCTTGAACGGCCTGTGCTACTTTCGGCCCACGCCAGATCACGGCCTGGTTGGGATCGACCATGAAGCCCATGCTCATGAGCTTGATGCCGTACTTGTCGAGCGGGAATGGCGTCTGTTGCGGGTCGACCACCAACCCCAGCCCGAACATGATGGGCACGGATGGCCCATAGATATCCGCATCCATGAGGCCGACGGACTTGCCCGACAT
>JBGTAO010000248.1:0-6527 GCA_041749835.1 Gemmata sp.
CGGCCGGGCCGGCGACGTGCTCGACGATGAGACGTTCCGAGAGATGGCCAAGCTTTACCCGGTCGAAATTGGCAACCTACGTGATTTGCGCCACACACTCGGTCAGCTGCGACTGAACGAGCTGGCGGTTGGCCCAGACGGCCGCAATCGCTGTCTACTCTCCCAATTCCGTTCGAAGACGGGGCGTAACCAACCCAGTAACAGCAAGTTCATCTATGGACCAAGTGTCTGGTTTCGCAGTCTGATCCAACCCGGGCGTGGGCGTGCGCTCGCATACGTGGATTGGTCCCAACAGGAACCCGGGATCGCAGCAGCACTGTCTCAGGATCCAGGGATGATGGAGGCGTATCAGTCAGGCGACTTCTACCTCACGTTCGCCAAGATGGCCGGTGAGGCCCCCCCGAACGCAACCAAGCAATCTCACGAGAAGGTACGGGAACACTTCAAGATCGTATCGCTGGGGGTGCTGTACGGACTGACCGCAGAAGGCCTGGCCCGCAAACTGGGAGTTCAACCGTGTCGTGGTCGTGAACTGCTTGGGCTTCACAAACGCACGTTTCGGCGGTTCTGGGAATGGTCCGATTCCGTTGAAGATCGGGCGATTCTCACGGGCATGTTGAGAACGGTGTTAGGCTGGACGGTGCGAGTTGGACGAGAGGTCAACCCACGGTCGTTGCGCAACTTCCCGATGCAGGCTAATGGCGCTGAGATGATGAGACTGGCGGCCTGCCTCGCCACGGAACGGGGTATCTCGGTCTGTTGCCCGGTCCACGATGCGTTCCTGATCGAGGCCTCGGCTGACGCCATCGAAACTGAAACCCAGCGGATGCAGGACGTGATGCGACAAGCATCGGAACTGGTCCTGCCCGGTTTCCCCCTGAAGACCGACGTGAAGATTGTCCGGTACCCTGATCGTTACAGCGACGACCGAGGTAAGAGGATGTGGTCGAGGGTCACTGGGCTCCTACCCGAACGATGCTCCTGAGAGGTGCGCCACGGGTGGCACCGCATTGTGACAGATATGGCACACCACCTGTGCCACCGGTGGCCCACCCGTCCAGTCTCCTTCTCTGTCTGATATTGGAGGTCTTGTTCTTTCACCTAATGGGAGGAGTGGGTGATGGTTCCAAGCGATGTCCCTGCGAAGGGTATGGAGTTCCCGGACCCCTTTGATCTGGAGCGAATGCCAGAGACACCATTTCTTGAGAGCAACGACTGGGATCCAAGCCCACCTCGACCACGACCAGGCGAGAAGTTCCTCAAGGGCCCCATTCCTTGGGCTTGGATCGAGAGAGCCAGTTTGTTGTCGGGGAAGGCTCTGGCGTTGGGATTGGTGATTTGGCGTGAGGCCGGCTGTAGGAAGGCCAGGGAGGTACCACTGAACCTTTCGAATGCAGGAATCCCCCGTAGAACTGCCCAGCGAGCACTCCAAGAACTGGAGAAAGCTGGCTTGGTATCTGTCGAGCACCGAATAGGACGCCCAGCGTTAGTCACCCTGAAACGCTCGCCTAATCCCCAGAGCGACGGGCAGTGAATGGGGCAGTGAATTCGGTATTCAGGGCAGTGAATTCGGGGTAAGATGTCCTTCTTGGTGATTCCCAGTTAGCGGCGATGGGACCAGCCAAGCTGTCGGAAGTCCTTGTAATTCCAGGGCTTTGAGAAAGTGCGAAGGGGGGGACTTGAACCCCCACGGGATTGCTCCCACTGGATCCTAAGTCCAGTGCGTCTGCCAGTTCCGCCACCCTCGCGCAAGCTCAGCGAACAGCTTCGAGGATCATGTTATTGGAAGCGGTGTAAGGCTTCTACTTGCCCGCCGGCTTCCAGCGCGGAACGTAGGACCGCAAATAGCCTTCAATGTTCTCTGCCATGTCGGCGGGATCGAAACCATACTCTTCCATCTCGTCGATTGCACGATCCGCGGGCCACTGCTGATACTCGATGCGGTAGATCGAACACATCGTGCCGGTGCGGTGGATGCCGGCGAAACAATGGACCAAGACCGGGTAGTTCTCTTCGCGATCCATCACAGCCAGGAACTCACGAACGGCCTCGTCCGCTGGAATGACGCCTTTCTCATTGGCACTCCAAACCCGGGGAATGATCCGGACGTGGTTGAGGCCTTTTGCTCGGCAGAACTCCTCCTCCCAGGCATCGGGCGGGTCTTGACCTGCTACGCGAGTGTTGCGAAACGTCACGACAGTTCGAATGCCGCGTTCCTGGACTACCTGTGCCAATCCCTCAGGAGTGAGTTGGCCACTACGGTAGAGAACACCCTCTTTGACCACGCGCAGATTCCGCTGGTGGATGGTTCGATGCGCAGAATAGACGAGTGGTGCAGCCGCGATAACTGCAACGGAGAGGAGCGCGAGAAACGTTTGCCAACGGGCTGTCATCCTTGACCCTCCCGAGATGATTTGCAATAGATTAGCCAAAGCGAGCGGTTGGTGGAAACCCCGATCCAAACCGGATCGCTACACCGCCAACTCTTTTGACGACTCCGCTTTCGACCAAACCCGTCGAAATGCAACCCCCGCTAAACGCGAGACCAGGCCAGCACCCGGTTCAATGCTCGGTGCTTCGGCAGCAGTCAGGTTCGGCCGGAAGATCATCAGCAGCATTATGGGTAGGTACCACAGCACGTAAACGCCACCTCGATCCGCGTGCCAGAACTGCACTCCAATCAGTATGGCCGCCGAAAGCGAGATCAGATGCGAAAGGTTCTTCGGGCTGGGCCAGATCGACACACCGATGAGAAACGCCACATAGAGGATGAAGATCGGCATCCGATAAGCCCAATGAGCGCCTTTCCAGATGCTCTCCGAAGTGGGGACACGCCACGGTTGCCAATCCGGTAAGTTCAATGCCGCGAAAAGACCGAGGCCGGCCTGGCCATCCCACCACAACAACAACGCGGTAATCCCGATGCTCAGCAGGAGCGCAGAACCAAAAGCGGTTCCGAAACGGCCGGAACCTCGCCGAGAGTAAAAGCTCAGCCAGAGCGGGAACAACAATATGGGTATCAGTGAACTCCCCGATGCCAGGCCGAGTAGCCAGCCCGTGGCGACCGGCCGGCGATAGAGATAGATTGCCCAGACAATGAACGTGGCAGGCCAAACATGGTGAAGTTGCCGGCCCACATCGTAAGCCGTGTACGGGATGAGTAGATAAAGTGTGCCCATCGCAATTCCCGTGGCACGATCCTGGAAATGGCGTGTGCCAATCAACAATAACCCAATGACAATCACAGCATGGCAGATCATCGCCAGACTACGTTCGGCCCAGAACTGAACATCAGCGGGCGAGGCTCGTTGCACCGTTTCCGACTGAGCTTTTTGCACCATCACCGCCGCCCCATCTTGCACCTGCTCTATCGGTGCCGGCCGCTTTCCGACTTGCTGTTGCTCAGCGGGCTCATTGGTTCTTCTCAGGGCGACCGACGTCATCCCGACAAATAAGGCCAGGCCAAGGCAAGCCAAACCGGGAGTCGTGAGGTTTGAGGTGCTCGGTGGGCGACGAACAAGGGTGAGATCCAATAGTGAGCGGGCAAACCAGTATGTTGAGCCCAGCAACAACCAACTGTACCCCAACAACAGTTCGCGACGACCACGGCCCAGAAGCGACGAAGAGCCTTCCCGTTCAGATTCCGGAGACCCGGGTTTGGTTGGGACCAATGCTAGTAAGGTGTGCGCTTCTTGTAGTAACAGAAACCCGGGAACGAGCACAAACAGACAGAGCAGGTCCAGGTTTCGGAGCGAGAATGGGCGGGTAAATTGGAAGAATACCGCAATGGTCAACAGCAACGAAAAGTAAAACCAAGTCGCGGCGTTGGGAAGATGGAAGTCGAAGAAAATCGAGGGTTCCATCGATCACCCCCCGTGTTCAAGTAATGCAAGTCGTGCAGTGGGAAATGGTAAGCTTCCATCAGTTGATACGCGAATACGCGAGGCTCGTCAAGGACGCGGGAGGTGGAAACGACACCATTCGGATTTTCCCCAGATGGAACAATTCCTAGTTCTTGCGCCAGCAGTACAAACTACCAATGCTACTGCGAGATCGGCACCGGAAGGCCGGCCTATTCGCCACCACCGGAGTCGTGGGAGATTATGCGATGCGAATACTGCTTACAAACGACGATGGGATCTATGCTCCTGGGTTGCGTGCGTTGCGCCACGAATTGCAAAAGTTGGGCACCGTGTTGGTAGTTGCTCCCGCAACCGAGCAAAGTGCAGCCGGGCATTCTGTGACACTGCTCAACCCGCTTCTGATCAGTGAGGTGTTCGAAGACGATGGGAAAACATTCGTTGGCTGGGCGGTTGAAGGTCGGCCCGCGGATTGTGTCAAACTCGCTCTCCTCGAACTGTTACCGGATCCACCCGATGTGATCATCAGCGGGATGAACGCGGGAAGTAATGCCGGCATCAACGTGCTCTATTCGGGGACAGTGGCGGCAGCGATCGAAGGGGCTTTCTATCGTCGGACTGCAATTGCTGTCTCGCTGGAGTACGACAAGAAGATCTACGACTTCGCTACAGCCGCACGCTATGCTCGCACGGTGATCGAGCAAATCTTGAAACAGAAGCCAGCCGCCGGTGCGCTCTTCAATGTGAACATCCCGGTGCTGGAACGAGGGCCAATCAAGGGAGTGAAAGTGCTGCCACAAAATGTTTCACCCTATACGGAGAAGTTCGATCGCCGGGTGAATCCACGCGGTCGCACCTATTTCTGGGCGAGCCCCGATTTTCTGTGCCCTGATCCGCACCCGGGTACAGACGTGGAAGCACTCGGGGAAGGTTACATCTCCGTGACACCGCTCAAGTTCGATCTCACCGATCACGTTCAACTGGCTCAATTGCAAACCTGGAATTGGGATCTCGCGGAATGAGGCCAGGTTCTTGTACTTGCCTCAGTCATCCGTGAAGCGCGTCCGCCGCAGCATATGGTGATAGTGTTGGGCAAACCGATGCGCCTCATCACGGACATATTGCAGAAGTCGCAGTGCAGCCGAATGCCGACTCAACTTGATCGATTGCGATTCACCCGGACGGAAGATCTCTTCTTCTTGCTTGGCCAACGAGATCAAACACGGCGGTTCGATTCCGAGATTCTGGAACGCATCCCGAGCCGCGTTGAGCTGCCCTTTGCCGCCGTCAATCAGCAGAATGTCCGGAAAGACTTCATCGTCTTCATCCAGCCGGCGGAACCGGCGTGTCACCACTTCCCGCATGCTCGCGAAATCATCTACACCTTCGACCGACTTGATTTTGAATCGTCGGTAACCGGGTTTGAATGGTAAACCGTCCAGAAACGACACCATGGACGCGACCGTATCTTGACCACTCAGGTGCGCGATGTCCATTCCCTCGATTGTGCGCGGAGTGCTCGCCAGGCCTAACACCTTCCGGAGACCCAGTAAGCCCTTCTTTGGGTCGATGGGGAAGACTTCCGGTTGCAGATCAGTGGACGCTTCACCACGAAGATCGAGACTGCGGATCGCATGGATTTCGTCGCGGAGCCGGCGAGCCTTCTCGAAGTTGAGTTCTTCACTTGCGGCTGCCATCTCCCGCTCCATCCGTCGTAGCAAACGATCTTTCTTCCCCTCGAGTACGAAGATCAGTTTCTTGATTTGCAGCCGGTATTCTTCCCGACTGACCCGGAGGTTGCACGGAGCGGTGCAGCGGCGAATGCTGTGAAGTAAGCAGGGCCGGAACCATTTCCAACGTGCTTCGGTCGATCGAATGTCGAGCGAGCAAGTGCGAAACTGGAATAGCCGTTGCAGCACATCCATTGCGAGCCGGAGTCGCTTGGTCCCGACGAACGGACCATAAAGGCGTACACCTTTTCGACGCGGCTTGCGAGTGATCTCGATGCGCGGGAACTCCTCACGAGTTCGGATTTGCAAATATGGAAAGGTCTTGTCGTCCTTGAGGTCTTTGTTGAAGCGTGGCCGAATGTCCTTGATCATGCGCGCTTCGGTGAACATTGCCGAGATGGCATCACTGGTTTCGATGTAGTCGATATCTTTGATGAAGCCAATCCAATCCCGTATCCGTGGATCTGCGCTCGCGTCTTTGGAGAAGTAGGACGACGCACGGCTGCGGAGATTCTTCGCCTTTCCGATGTAGATCACGTTCCCGCCGCTGTCCTTCATCAAGTAGATGCCGGGGCCAGTGGGGAAAGTACGGACCTTGGTTGCAGGGTCGCGATCATCGGGCGTCTGGTCACTCACCGGCGGTACAGGATCTTGGATCATCGTTCACTCCAGGTGGCACCACTATTCTACGGAGCCCCCTTGCGTCACACGATCGTAACAGTGCCGACACGGAACAATTGAAGCCGTTAAGATGGGCTTCGCCAGCTACTGCTGGTCGTCACCATTCTCATCGAGGAAACTCGGATGCAAGCTCGTCGTTACCTCGCGGTTTGCCTCACACCATTCCTTTTTTCAGGTCAAGCGATGGCTGCGGAAGAGACGCCTGTGAAGGGTAAGATCGTGGCCGTCGATCTGTTCAAGAATGGATTGGCTGTCG
>JBGTAO010000249.1:0-10024 GCA_041749835.1 Gemmata sp.
CGGGCTGCGGGCCAGAATACCCGCCAACTCCTCCAAACCCGGGCGCGCAGTGAGATCGAGCTCGCGCAAGCGATCAAAGTTCGATCGTTGCAGAAACTGCTCGAGTTCCCCAATGGACTGATACCACCCGGCCAGATCGACAGACTCCAGCCGCGAAAACCAACCTTGCTGACCACACGTCAGCAGATCCTCGGGCATATTGTCCTGGGCGGCGAGTACACGCCAGCGGCTGACCGGATGCTCGAAGAACACATCGGCCCCAGACCCCAGCATCAAGTATGGTGTGGCCGCCACCTCGGCGAGAAAGCCCCGCTGGAACTGCCACTCCGTGAATCCCTCCGTTTGGGCCGGAATCCCCAGCCAGTCGTCTTCGTGCTCAGCCAGGAGCCGATGCTCCTGGTCTTCGAGGAACGAGCGCTCCGGGTGAGCGTCTGGGAGTCGAGCCAGTGCAATCTGCACTCGGATCAACTCGGCACGCGAGAAATCACCTTCTTCCTGGAGAAAATCGGCGTAGACCAGCCGGGCGGTATCATCGAGCGGGTGCTCACGGATTGCCCGAAGAAGTGCGAACTCGGTGGTCATGGTCACAGTCACACAGCAGGAAGGCTTCGCGGCAATACCCAACAAGGGCGAGCAGCAGACGGCAAGCGTTGGTGCTATCCATGAAAACGGGTGCCGAGTCGCTCCTGAAAAGCGGATTTCACATGCGGTGTGAGCCTTTGATCGGGGCCAAAGAGTTCACACAGCGGCGAAAGATACGGCGACAGTGCCAGTGGCATCAAATCTTCATCACGCAGGTTACGAATAAAGGACAAGTTCAGCCGCGTCAGTCGCTGGAGGTGGGGTGACCGTGCCAGAACTTTAATACCCGCTGCGCCAATTTCGGTCCCCCCCACGTCGAGTTCCGCGAGCTTCCAGTTGGGGTTGTTGATGATCGCCTCAATTCCGCGAGCCGTGATGGGCAACGAATGCAAATTCAAGTGGCGCAAGCGTTGAAGACACGGTGCAGCCGCAAGAGCTTCCAAACCGCGATCCGTTATCTGGGCACGAGTGGCACTGGTCAGCCGGGGGCCGTTGGTGCGAATATCGAGATGGCGAAGGTTGATCAGATGGCCACGATCACGAATGGTCCGGCAGGCGTCGTCCGACAGGAAGTTGCGCATGAGGTCGAGCTCCTGCAGCGACTCGGCCCAGGGGCCATCGCAGAGATAGCGGACGCCTTCGTCGAGCAGTGTGGTTTCCCCCAGCTTCAGCACGCGGAGCCGGTGCGGTGGGCGATCATTTGCAAGGTCACGCATGACATCGGGTGGGCAGTGACCGCGGACGAGCCGAAGCTCCTCGCAACGCTCCCAGAAATCGGTTCCAGCAAGGCCGCGAATATCGGGTGCGGTGACCCGGGCCTCGCTCAGGTCCAGTGCGGTCAGCTTTCCCAATGCGGGTGAATTGAGCAATTCTAAGAAAGTCACACCAGTTTCGTTCAGTGCACTGAGCCCGAGCTGCGTGACCAGTGGCCGGTTACCCGCTGCCGATAATGATTCCCACAGTTGAGGGAGGAATGACGTGAGCTCCAGCTTCCTCAGTGGTCGGAACTCATGAGCCCCGAGGAGTTGATCAAACTCCGTTGCGACATGATCCAGTTGGAGTTCTTCGATCCCGGTTGCATTGACCAACTTCACCAGGCCGGCGCTGGGCCCCGACCAGTAACTGAGACGAAAGCGCTTGAGCCGAGTCAGGCGTTCATTGCTGCTCAAGACGCTGGGTAATTTGGAGAACACCCCGGACTGGTTCAATCGCGTGAGTTCCAACTGCTGAAGTGGGCCGAGCTGTTCCGATTGCAACAGTTGCCCGAGCCCGCGTAGCCCCAGATGCAGCACATCGATCAAAAGTTCCTTGATCCGCGACAACCAGGAAACTTGAGTCAACTGCTGAACCAAACTCAAGTCGCGCGAGAACGATTGCTGGAGATCGAGCCGCGTCACCGGGTGCGACTCGAGGAATGCCTCAACACCGGGGTGGATGAGCGTGCGGGGGTCACCAGCAATTTCCTTCAAGAAGCCGCGGTCAAACTTCCAACTGGTGATCGAGCCCGGGACAGAACCCAACCATGTGGTCTCGTGGGTTCGGAGAAGTTCGTTCTCGCGGTCTTCGAGGTCGGGCCGCCTGGGGTCGGTCGGTGTCAGATGGCTCAGTTCGATCTGAGTGCGGATGAACTCGGCCAGCGCGAACTCGCCTTGCTCGTCGAGCCAGTCGGCATAGACGAGTCGCAAGGTGTCATCTTCCGGAGTGGCACAGATTGCGGCACGGAACGCGGCGTGAGACATAAGGCCAAGTTACCACAACATCGCCCACTACAACACGCCCGGCTCCTTGGGATCAACCGCCAGAAGGCCACGAAAGCTCTTCAGCACTTCGACCACAATCAGGTAATCATTGAAGTGTTCCATCAGTGGATCAGGTGTATCGCTCCACACATCAACCCGGCGCTGCGAGGTGACGTACGACTCGGCTTCGGCTGGTTCCAGCCCTGCGAGCTTCCCGACGAGCCCTTCGAGTTCGCCTCGAAGCGCGGGGCCACCGGAAAGCGCCACGAACAAGGCCCAATCACCCTGCGAAATCGTGACTTGGTCTTCCTTCAGGACCACTGAATAGTTGGGGAACCGCGCGGTCAGGCGTTGAACGGCGAGCGGTAGAGAAAAGTCCGAATTGGGCTGCAGTAGTCCACAGGCACGGTACATGGTAGCGCTCGTAGGGTGGGAAGGAACGAGGTCGCAATCGTGCGCCGCCGCGTTCCACTTCCCACACCTATACTCGAACTCCGTGAGGCTCAACAGCCCCGCATCTCAAGCACGGACAATCTTTTCCCGATTGCCGAGAACATCATGCGTCGCATTGCGGGTATCAATCACGAGTTGGCTGTTGGCGACCACAAACGAATAGTCCACAACCGAGTGATCCGTCGCGATCAAGACCACATCCTGTTGGGCGAGCAACTCTGCGGTCAGTGGCGTGCTCGTCATGCTCAGGTGCGGCCAGTGACGCATCCGGGGCAACTCGGGAATGTGGGGATCATGGTACGAGACCTGTGCGCCCTTCTTCAGCAGCAGATCCATCAGTTCGAAGCCCGGGCTCTCGCGCGGGTCGTCGATATCCTTCTTGTACGCCATGCCGAGTATGAGCACGCGACTTGCCTTCACCGCTTTCCCCGCGTCGTTCAAGGCGTCCGCGACTTTTGAGATGACATAAGCCGGCATGGCAGCGTTCACTTCGCCGGCCAGTTCGATGAAGCGGGTGTTCATGCCATAGTGTTTTGCAATCCACGAGAGGTAAAACGGATCGAGCGGGATGCAGTGCCCGCCCAAGCCCGGCCCGGGGTAGAACGCCTGGAAACCGAAGGGCTTGGTCTTGGCGGCGCGAATCACTTCCCAGACATCGATGCCCATGCGGTCGTAGAGCACCTTCATTTCGTTGACGAGGGCGATATTGATCGCTCGGTACGTGTTCTCCAGGATCTTACAGGCTTCCGCAACTTCCGGAGTCGAGACACGCACCACATTCGGCACCACTGTGCTGTACAAGGCACACGCGACATCGGCGCTGGCGTCGTCAAGGCCACCCACGACCTTGGGAATCGAGGTCACCGAGTAGGTCGGGTTCCCGGGGTCTTCTCGCTCCGGCGAGAAGGCCAGGAAGAACTCGGTCCCGGCAGTCAAACCCGATGCTTCCAGTGCCGGTAACACCACACCGCGGGTTGTGCTTGGGTACGTGGTGCTTTCCAGAACAACCAACTGTCCCGGACGCAGACAAGCCCCGACCGCCCGGGCCGAGTTCACCACATAAGTTAGGTCGGGGTCGCGGGTTTCCGTGAGCGGCGTCGGAACACAAATCAGAATTGCATCCGGTTCTGAGAGGCGATCGAACCGATCGGTGGCTTCGAACCCCTTCGCCCGCATTTCAGCGATGGCTTGATCGGGTATTTGCTTGATGTACGAGAGCCCATTGTTGAGCTTGAGGATCTTGCTGGCATCGATATCGAATCCAAGAACCCGAATGCCGGCCGCCGTGAATGCCCGTGCGAGTGGCAAGCCCACATAACCCAGGCCGATGATACCGACTGTGGCCGATTTGTTCTCAATCCGATCTCGAAGCGCCGTAAGCACATCAGACATGCAAAGCCCATCCCTGGTGTTGAGGCGATACGAGCTCCTTCTCGCACGAATCATGTTCTCCAGAATGGGTAGGCTCTGTCAACCCGAGCCTGCCGCAATCCTGTCCGCATCAAAGCAACCGAACGGCTAGCACCACACCTTCACTTGGATCACAAGAAGCGAGTCAAGCAAGAGTTGCTACACCATCTCCGTCAGTTCTGGCTTGCTTTCTGGGCGATCTTCGGCAATGAGTGGAAGTATCGGCCACCGCGTGCTACAGGTGTGTGGTGCCAAGGCCAGGAGCAGGCTATGTTCAGAACCACCGGGATGATCGTGTTGCTGTGCGGTCCACTCTTACACGCTCGCGCCCCCGTTCCACCGGAAGCAGCACCCGACCCCATGGCCCGCGGCTATATGGGAATCACGGTGCAGACGGGAGCCCTCTCGATCGAGAAAGTCGAGGCTAACCTGCCCGCTTCCAAAGCAGGCCTACTGCCCGGCGATGTGATTGTCCGGGTGGGTACGCTGCAACCGCAAACCTTCGACCAAGTTGTCGCCCACATCTGTTCGTTTCGCCCGGGAGCTGTCGTCGAGATCGAGATTCAACGTGGCATTCAACGGAAGACGTTCAAAGTTAAACTGGCTTGCCGACCAGCCGAACTCGATTTGACCGGAACGATTCCCGGTCGTCCGCGCCTTGTCGAAATCGACGACTGATACAGACCCTGGGACGGTGCATCATGCGCTTCGGTTTAATCGGTTTAGCGGTTCTTTCGCTGCTCCTGGGCCTGCTCCTGGTCGGGCGCGATCCCGCCGGGTCCGTTGCGATGGATCCATTTCCCGTCCTCGAAGCCGGCGAGATGGACGCCCCCGGTTCCGAGCCACCCGAAAAACGAGAGCTCGCAACATTTGGGAACGGGTGTTTCTGGTGTACCGAGGCGGTGTTCCAGCAACTCAAGGGAGTTGAAAAGGTGGTGTCTGGCTATAGTGGCGGTACTGTGGAGAACCCCACTTATACCGAGGTCTGTCGCGGCTACACAGGCCATGCCGAAGTGATACAAGTGACCTTCGATCCTGCTGTAATCTCGTATCCGCAACTGTTGGAAGTCTTTTGGAGAACACACGATCCCACGACCCGCAATCGCCAGGGGAACGATGTCGGCACTCAATACCGATCAGTGATCTTCACGCACTCGGACCGGCAGCAAAAAGTGGCCGAGCGGTACAAGCAGAAGATTGACGCAGCACGTGTCTTCTCAAGGCCAGTCGTAACGGAAATCGAACCATTCACGAAGTTCTACCCGGCCGAGGCCGACCATCAGGACTTCTTTGCCGACAATCCGCGGCAACCCTACTGCCGTGCCGTGATTCAGCCGAAACTGGAGAAGCTCAAGAAAGTCTTCGCGGAGTTGGTGAAACCCGAGTGAAGCTGACGAGAGCACGCCGGGACCGCACACTCGTGGGCAACCAACACTGTCTTGTCTTACGCGCGGGGTATACTCTGTTGGGGAAGGAGAACCCGTTTCCCGAGCACGAAGGAAACCCCGAGCGATGCCCTTCGATATCGACGCCCGCATTGCCGAATGGCGGAGCAGCCTTCTCGAAACCACCAAGCGCAATCGATTGATCAAGTTTGTCTCGGGGCGTCTGGGAGGCATCGATCTGCTTCACCCGACAGCACCTGTGCTTTGGCACCAGTTGATCCAAGAGAACTCGCAATTCGTCTTCCCCTGGAAGCGGGAGTTGCTGGGATTACCGCCCGGCATCATTGATTCGGATTCCTTGGCCACCGATCATGATCCGCGAACCGCGACCGAGCCGGGTGTGATGGGTGAAGTTGATGCCGACGCGCTCACCGAATTATCGCTCCGCTCTGAGAAACTACGACCGCAAGACCTGCTCACTGATTTCAACGATCGCCTCCTCGCAGCCCGCCTCACGCGGCTGCGTCGAACCGCACTGGAAGCATCGACCGATCACGGTGTCACGACACTGTTCATCGCGTTTGGATTCTTGCGCTGGTTCGATTCGGAAGAGTCCACCGAGGAGTTGTTATCACCGTTGCTATTGGTGCCGGTGCAACTGCACCGCCAGACGCTGGAGTCCGTCTTCACGTTGCAGGCTGAAGAAATTGATATCTTGCCCAATCACTGCCTCGCGGAGCTTCTGCTGAATCAGTTCCGGATCAAACTCCCCGATGGCTCGGAGTGCGCGCTCGATCCAGAAGATTCGAATTGCTTCTCGGCGTATTGCACCGCAGTCACGGAACGAATTCGCCACGTGCCACGCTGGGAAGTGCGGCCGACGGCGGCGCTGGGTGTGTTCAACTTTCAGAAACTGGCCATGTGGGAAGATCTGGGTCGCAATGCGACCCGGCTGAAAGATCACCCGCTGTGTCGTGCGATTGCTGGCGATACCACGGTGATGCTGCGGCCGACTGAGCATTTACCCACCGCCTCGGAGTTGGATCGGGTGGTGCCTCCTACGGAGATTCACCACATTCTGGATACCGATAGCAGCCAGCATGAGGCCATTGAGGCCGTGAAGCGTGGGGCACACCTGGTGATGGATGGGCCACCCGGAACGGGGAAAAGCCAGACGATCGCCAACATCATCGCCGAGGCTCTTGCGGTCGGAAAGTCGATCCTGTTTGTCAGTGAGAAGACCGCCGCGCTTGACGTGGTGAAGCGGCGACTGGATCGCTGCGGACTGGGCGATTTCTGTCTGGAGTTGCATAGCCATAAATCGAGCAAAAAGGCCGCAGTAGCGGAGTTGGGCCGCTGTCTGGAACTGAAGACGACCGGTTGCCCCGACCCCGTGCAGCAATTGAAGGAACTGGCGGAAACGCGTGCAGTGCTCAACTGCTATGTCGAAGAATTGCACGAACCTCGGGGTGCGCTGAGACAGAGTGCCTTTCAGATCCATGGTGAGCTCGCGCGAATCGATCCGCGTGCCGCGCGATCCCGAATTGCGATCTCAAAACCGCTTGCGAAAGATCAGGAAGATCTCGATCGGTGCATCAACCTCCTGAAAGTGCTTGGTGATTGCCAGGCCGTCTTTGATGAACCCGGTGGCCACCCCTGGCGGGGTTGCAAACTGACGGCCGATACCCACACGATCCGAGACGATGCCCGCTTTCATCTCACCCGTCTTGCGGATGCGAGTGCCCGAGCGACATCCAGCGCGGAACGCCTCGTGGCTTCGGGTCTCCCGTTGCCGTTGCCAACACCATCGACCTGGCGTGCGTCGATCCAACTGGGTCAATCGCTCTTGAAGCTACCTGTGATGCCGCAACTCTGGTTCCAGTCGGACCCACGTGAATGTGCCGTCCAGATCGTGGAGCGATATCGGGCGGGGTTGGAAGCGGACCGCCTGCGGCAACAACTCCCTGAGTTCGATCACTCGGCTGTCGAGCAACGCAACGACTTGGCTGGAGTATTCGCTGAAGCCGGATATCGGGCTGATCCCGAATTACTGCGCGATGGCGTTCGCCTCGGGGCGCGTGACCGTCTGCAAGTCTTGCAAAAACTGACGAATCAACTTCTGCTATCACGGCAAACAGCTGATCAAATTCAATCGACCTTTTCGACCATTGCCGCACGAATCGGTGTGTCCCTCGGCAGACCCCTGGAGAACTTGACCGCGGTTGCGACGGCCGTGCAGTGGGTGGCTACGCACGCTCCCGTGAATCAGAGTTGGTGGAACGCGGCTCGGCGGGCTGAACTTCAAACCGTTGCGGCTCGTGCAGCAGACGATGAATCGGATACTCAACAGCGGCGGGTCGAGCTGATCAAGAAATTCTCGCCGGTGGCACTGGCAGCGGAATCGGCTGGCGTGGTTCGGGATGCCGCCCGGGCCGGTCGCTCTTTCTTCTCGCGGTTGTTTCCCACCTGGTGGTCGTTGCGGCGACAAGTGAGCGAGTGGTATACCGTTCCCGCACCGACGGGTGCAGCGTTACGTGCCGATCTCGCGGAACTGGCCCGTTATCACGTCAAATCGCAAGCGGTGCAGCAGGTCGTTGCGGCTTACGCAAACGAACTAATCGCACGTGATGGAGCAATTGACTGGCGAGCCACGCGGTCGGGACTGGCTGCGGTCGGTGTCCTCGAAGAAGCTGGCGCGTTCGCCGATTTTCGCACTACCAGTAGCTCAGGGCCGCTAACAGATCGCCAACTGTTGCTTGAAGCCTCCCAAGCTTTGTTGCGGGATCGAGAGACGCTTCTCTCGCAGCTTCAGGGCGGTACGCGCGAACTCGTTGCAGCCGAGTCTATACCAGTGAATCGGAGCTTCCCGGAAGTCATCGGTTGGCTCGATCGACAGCACGATGCAATCACGAAGCAACTACTTGTACTGGAACCGCTCGTTTCGTTACTCCGGCGGGGTTGTGACCTGCCTCCCGAAGCAGTGCAATCAAAAGCCACACTGCTGGCAACTTTGCTGCGGCTTCAGGAACGAATCCGTTCCTTGACGCACGAGGCAATTCCTGGAGATCCCCAAGTCTTGCATCAACATGCCCAGTGGGCCGAACAGCTACTTCCGGTTCTCGATGGTTGCACCGAGCCGATTCCCGCGGCGCTGGCAAAACTGTTCACTGAGGAAGCGGCACGACTCGAACTGCGGAACGCACTGGAGTTGTCGGAACGTGTGGCTCCGGATATCGAGCGAGCCTGGGATCGGGTGACCCAGGAGTTGTTTGATGCTGAGACCGTGGTGTCCACTAATGTGATCCTTCAAGAGACACCGCTCCCAGAACTGCAGGCCTGGGCACTGGCGCGAGTCGCGGATACCCCACGGTTGCAGGAATGGGTGAAGTACTTGCAGGTCCAGCGGGATTCGACCGCGTTTGGCCTGACTGGCATTCTTGATGAAGTGCAGGCCAGCGAGTACCGTGCGGCAGAGGCTGCCGAAGCGTTTCGGGCGCGGTTCTATCGACTCTGGCTGGACGAACTGCACCAACTGGTCCCTGTGCTGGCGACATTCACGACCGAGGCACAGGAACGAACCATCTCACGCTTTGCCGAACTCGATCGACTGGCAATTCGAACGATGCCGGAGCAGATTCGTCACCAGTTGCTCGCCAGCCCGCATCGCTTGCTGGGTCGTTCTGAACCCCCGGAAGGTTCGGAGTTGGCCATTCTGAAGCGTGAGGTTCACAAGAAGCGTCGGCATCTCCCGCTGCGGAAGTTGTTCGCACAGATTCCCTCGATTCTGCCACGGATCAAGCCTTGCATGATGATGAGCCCTTTGGCCGTGAGTACCTACCTCGACGATAGCCGTTACAGCTTTGATCTCGTCATCTTTGATGAAGCCTCGCAGGTGCGCCCGCACGATGCCATCTGTGCAATCTATCGAGGTCGGCAGTTAGTCGTCGGTGGCGATCCGCAACAGCTTCCCCCAACGGATTTCTTTACGCGTGCTACCGAAGACCACACCGATGCAAATCACGGCGAAGCGGGTACGGCCGGATTCGAGAGTTTGCTCGATGTGTGTCTGGCCCAAGGATTGACCCGGAAGCGGCTGCGCTGGCACTACCGGAGTCGCCGCGAAGAGTTGATCGCGTTCTCGAATCGCTACTTCTACGATGGCCGGCTGGTGACATTTCCCAGTTCCGACGACGCAACGAACCCGGCGGTGAGGCTGGAACGGGTTCAGGGTGGGCAGTTCCAGGATGGGGTGAATGTGATCGAGGCGCGGTCTGTCGCTCAGTTGGTGATGAATCACGCCCGAACCCAGGGTGAGCGCAGCCTGGGTGTGATTGCCTTCAGCCAGCGGCAACAAGATCGAATTCTTGACGAACTGGAACAACTCCGCCGGGCGCACTTCGAAACGGAGCCTTTCTTTCAAGAGGATCGCGATGAATCCTTTTTCGTGAAGAACCT
>JBGTAO010000250.1:0-3534 GCA_041749835.1 Gemmata sp.
AGATGTACCGTTCCCAGCGACCCAGTGGCACGCGACGGATGCCGCAGCCGGATCGGCCAACCTCGCGCGTCGTCGGGTGGTGCGCCCACCGCGAACACGCTACTGCCACCACCGTGCAACAGGGCCGACTTCACGCCCCACTCATTGCGGAGCAATTGGGCCGCACGATCCAAAGCGTAACCTTTACCCACCGCACCCAGGTTGATCTCCAGGCCCGGCATCCGATACTTCACAGACCGCAATTCCGCGTCCAGGATCACATGCCGAAATCCGGTCCGAGCCATGGCCACGTTGCGTTCCTGAGCAGAAGGAACTCGTGGTTGACGCTGCAAGAAACCCCAGGCTCGAATCAAGGCCCCCGTAGCAATGTCGAATGCACCTTCAGTTTGGTGGGTCCAAACGGCACAGCGGCTGAGTAGCTCGAAGAGTTGCGACTCGACCACGACCGATGCCAACGCGGCCGTGGCGTTCAGTCGTGCGACTTCCGAGTGCTCGCGGTAAACCGTTAATTGATCTTCAAGTTCGTCGATCAGATCGAGTGCCGCCGTGGCTGCACCGACAGCATCGGGATGGGAACCACTGGGGATTGCAACTTCAAACGTGGTCGCCATCGCCCGCCGGCTCACACGGATGAGTGCGAACTCGTGGGGCGTTTGGGGTTCATCTGCGAAGGGAAAGACAAGATCGAGCATGGAAAGTCGGGGCGAGCGGAGAAGTTGCGTCTCACGCTCGCCGAGTGCAGCGATCAGATTTCGGACATCTGATCGTGAATCATGGGATCGAGATACTTCGTGTTCCGCTCGACAGCCAGCACGATGGTGCGTTCCTCAACTCCGTCGGCCGAGGTGGCCACCGCCGGGATTATCTGCCGGCTATCGGGAAGGCTGAAGGACATCACAAAAGTGCCGTCGGAGTTCAGGTCGACCGGGTCGTTCCCCAGTGTGAGGTGCGCCGACGGGTCGGTGCGACCAAGAACGATGAGCCGAGCATCGATCTCGAAGTAGAACTTCTTGAGGCTTCCTGGAAGCATGGCTCCCGAGCCGAATGCGGACTCCTTGGGTGCCCCGAGCGGTCGGCGAAGGCGTTCCTCGAACAGTACCTTGAGTTCCGGGTGCGTTGCCGACTCGAAACCCGTGGTCATGGCCAAAATGCGTTCGGCCTTCTTCGGGTCTTTCTCCCAGCCGGCATCGAGCGCTTCCGAACTGCCCGCCTTGGGAGGCGTGGCCACGTTGGACTTGGCCAGCGGAAAGAAGTCGCCGCGGCGCGACAGGTAACCGATGTCGGCCCGATACTGCCGGGGCGGCTGTGAGACGTTGATGTACCAGTTGCGGCCATCGCTCTCGATGGGGATATCGCGAATCGGAGTTTCCGAAGTGCTTGTCGTGTCCTGACTTGTGACATCAAAGAGGCGGATAATCAACTTCGCCCCGTACCAGTCTTGCTTCAACGCCGCTTCAGCCCGTGAGATCGAGTGGGCCGAGAGATCCCACATGACGTGTAACCAGTACGGATCGTTCACCGCCAGATAGACGCGATCCTTGGTTTGGGCCGCGGCCGCGCGAGAACTGTGCTCGCGGGTCGGCGGGGCAGGTGGCGGTTTAACCGATGGTTTAGCAACAGGTTTCGTAGTCGTGGCTTTTGCACTGGCAGTTTCGGGACCTGTCTCGGTTGCCGCCTTGTGGCTTCCGTTGGTTGTTGTGCCGGTTCGAGCAGGCAACACACCATTGGAACCTGTGCGAGCAGGCGGCAGAGCCGGTGCTTTAATTGCCGAGCGGGCTGCCAGCAACGGCTTGGTGTTCTTGAGTGGCTTGGTAACCTTGGCAGCAGAATTGGCGGCGGGCTTGGGCATGGGCTTCGCTGCCGATTTGGGCACGGACCTTGTAGGCGTCGTGACCCGAATGGCCGGTTTGGTGGAAGCCTTGGCCTTGATCGACTTTGGTGCAAGCTCTCGTGCAGGAGGTCGCGGGGAAAGCGCTTTGAGCAAGTCCACCTTGCTCAGTGATTCCCAGCCGCGAATCCCTTTACGGCGGGCCATCGAGGCCAGCTCGGTCTTGGATCGATCGCTCAACGAGGCGGCAGTACTCATCGTCGGGCCACTCCCTCGCGCCGTGATGGCGGCGGATGTGGAACGGTGTGGGGGCGTCCGTAAACAAGGACGGTAACGACTCCCGGAATCCGTCCCGGCGAGGGTTCAGCGCTCGTTGCTGAGCCGACACACGACCGAATTGGTCGTCCCTGCTATTCTACCAAATGAGCCAAGTTCTGGCCCAGCGAACCAGGTGGCTGTCAGCCGAACAGACCTGGCTCGATCGCCTATCTTCCGGATGGGCATAGAGATCGGTCGCGGCGGGAATCTACGAGGCTCACCACCAATACTTCGTAAATCTCACGCAACTGCATGGTTCTGGCGGAGTAGGCGACCATTCTTCTCTTGCTGTGGTCGATGTCAACACGTGCCGTGTGACGTAACTCGCTGCACTCTTTACACCTTCATACTAAAAAAACCTGGAGTCACGTGTCAACGCAATTTACACGTTAAGCATGGTTTACAGCACAACTGATCGGGCCACAATCAGGCCTATTCGCTGTATTCGTTCCAGTCGCGCCCCTCGACGGTAAGCTCGTTTGTTGGACAGGATTCCACCTGCGGCAGCGCTTTGACAACGGCTTGTGACTTTTTTCACGTGAAGCCGATTGACTTTGCGCGAGCGCCTCACACAATACGCCTTCGTAACCCGAAACCTGTACGCGCAGCGGACAGCCTCCCATGCCCGCCGAGTCGCCTTCCAGTAGGTCTCGAACTGGGCCTCGAGCGTCGATAGCATTTCTTGCTATTGGCACGGAGATGGCGTCGGCTACCGTGCTGGGCCTGTTGCTGGATTATGCACTGGGAACCCTGCCGGGCTTCACAATCGGATTAACGCTGTTCGGGTTTGTTGCTGTCTTCCTCCAGCTACGAATACTGGCTCGGACCATGGCAGCAAAAGATCACAAACCGGCGGGAGGTTCCCCGTGATCCGCCCCCTGGCGGTCCTGCTGGGAGTGCCTTTACTGCTGGCTGCACTGTTCGCGGTGCCGCTGACCCTCTGGCGAGGGAACTATCAGTTGCTCTGCGCGGGAGTGGCATTAGCTCTGACAGTTCCGCCGGGATTGCTCACATTGTGGGCCGCGGAGTGGTTTGCCAAGACATCGCCATTTGGTCGGATTCTGGCGTCGTTTGTCGGGATTGCTGTTCGCTTGTTTGTTGGCTTTGTCGGTGGTGCTGTCGTCTTTCTGGCAGCAGGATCAACGTTCCGGGCGGAACCATTCAGTTATTGGGGTTGGTTGCTGGGTGCTTACCTCACCACGTTGGTTCTGGAAACCGCGCTGATTGCGAGGCCGCTGATGGCGGTCGGCAAGCCCGGGAAGACGAGTTGTGCAGTCGCAGACTCGACGCCAACGTGAACTGAACTTCAACGTGAACTGAACGACGTCCGCACGGCAAGTGACCGCATGACTGAACCACGCAACCGTGGTGTGAGGTGTGGCAATGGC
>JBGTAO010000251.1:0-4498 GCA_041749835.1 Gemmata sp.
GCGTGCCGACCAATACAGAGGCATCAACCGGTTCCAGATGTTGTTGGCTTCGATCTCGTCAGGCGAAAAGCGAAAGAGCGGATGTTGCCGCCCGACAGGGGTTAAACGTGGACGATAACCTTCGCTTGCGGTCGTATTGCTCGCAAGGCGTGGTTGTGGATTTTCATTTGGAGTGACGGGCAAGATCTCTGCAAGCGCTGTCTCACGATAAGCCGCGGGCGTCCCATGCTCACCCGAAAGAAAGAGCATTCCTCCTCCACGAACGCGAACAAAATCGGCAAGGTCTTGCAACGCTCGATTCGATCGCGGCAACAGTTTCGGGTCCACATCACCCAGAATCACAACATCGTAAGCGAAGAGTTGATCGCGGGTCGGGAAGTCGCCC
Organism: Gemmata sp.; assembly: GCA_041749835.1. GTDB lineage: Bacteria > Planctomycetota > Planctomycetia > Gemmatales > Gemmataceae > Gemmata. The sequence goes on from JBGTAO010000251.1 coordinate 386, forward strand.
CGGAACGCCGAACGATCGGTCTCTGGCCAACCCTTGGCGGCATCCAGGAGTACGACTTCGACCTCGATGCCCTTGCCACCCGCCGAGCGTTCGGATTCCCGTTCCAGTAGCACTTTCACAAATCGGAAATCGTAGCGCGGATAACCCTCGACGTATAAGACACGCACTCGTTTCGAATCAGTGACGAGGACGGTCCGCTCCAGGCGGTTATTGGATGGGTCGGCCTCGCCGGGAACGGATTGAGCCACCATCACGAAGGTCTTTTCGCCGGGTTCGTTGGGGATGTGCGAAATCGTCACTGGTACGCGATTGCCGTTCGCCTCGGGGTTCACACTCACCCGTTTGCGTTCGACGAGTTGGCCCCCGATCTTCTCATAAAGTATCACCGACAGCGGATCGGGGGGAACCTGGCCACGTGCTGCGAGGCGAGCATCATAGACAAGTTCGTCACCCACCGTCACCGTGTCTTCGGCCTGCAAGTCCGTCAACTCGATATCCGGAATCTCCCATGTATCACCCACACCTACCAAGAACAGCGGCACCCCGGCCCGGGACGCCTGCCGAGCAGCACGTGGCAGATCATCGCCGCTCGTGTTCACACCATCGGTAAACATGATGATTGCAGCAAGCGAACTACCTTGAAATGCTTTCAGGACTGCTTCAACCCCTTCACCCAGTCGTGACGACTCACCTGTCGGTTTCAGATTGCGAATCGCCGTTCGTCCGTCCTCGGCATCATCTGGCTTGTCCAATGTTGCGATTTGCCGGGTGGTTGCATCCACGGCGTAGAGGTGCAGCTTCACCTCTTTCTCGACCAGTAACTTCTCAATCCAATCCAGGCCTGGCCGCGTCAGAAGTAGTTGTGCCAGCTTTAGGCGATTCGCCTCGGTGAGCCCGCTGGCACCGAGCAATTGCTCAGCCTTGGCTCGAACCGCGGGGTCTTTTAACTGATCGACGGTTCCCATGCTCTCCGATGTGTCGATCAAGATCACGACTTCGGGCCACCCTTCCCGATCAAACGCCAGGCGGAGCTGTGGCAATAACACGAAGAGTATCAGCAGGAAAACACTCATGCGCAGCAATGAGGGAACGACCAGCCTGCGATACCCAGACACGGCACGTCGCTCCAGGCGATAAAGGCAGACACTCAGCACTAAGCAGACTGCAGCCACTGCCAGGATTATGCGACGATCCGTCAGGGCGTTCCGCAAAAACGCTGTGAAGCCTTCGAGTCGCCACTTGGTGCCTTCACCCGGTAAAGCGGATGGGACACCAGCTGCTCGCTCAATGTTCTGGCGGGCTGACGGGGGGAGGTACCCGAGCAAATCGGAAGTGCGTTCATAATGCAAAATGGTGGCAAGCAGACCGATTGCAACTACCAGGGGAACCAGTGCGGCTGTGGTGGTCAAGACACGCAAGTACCATTTGCGTTCTACTGGCCGCACGGCACCGGTTGCAGTGCCCGCCCCGGCAGCCCGTGCAGGCCCCCAACGCCAGCCGAGATACAATTCCAACGCCAGAATCACGACTGCCAACATGATTGCGTAGCGGGCAATCATGGGACCATGAGGCTTGGGCGCGGAGACCAGGACCGCTCCACTCTCGGTGCTGGGAGTTGCATCACTGACTTCGGTCACAAGCTGGATTGGCCCCAACGCTTTCAAATCGGCAGTGTCTGCACGCCTGAGATCCGACTCGGAACCCGCTCCCGTCGAAGTCTCCGGAACATTCACTGCAAAGTAGCGGTCGGAATGACCCTCTAACTGCATCCGGTAAAGTCCACTTAAGCGAGTTGCGGTGAATCGTGCGACACCGGATTCGTCGCGCGTGACAAGTGGTACTTCGGCATTCTCACGCGCCACTTCGGGGCCTGTGACACGCGCAATCAGTCCGGCTGTCACCGCTGGGAAGAACTCTTCCAGCGGCTCACCCACAACCACGGTATGGCGATCCGGGTTCGTAGCCGCAAAGCGCAAGAGTTCGTGTTGAAAGGGCAAGTAGGTTGGCAAGGGCGGCCAGTCATTCCAGTCTTCATTCCAGGAACTGGTGAAGACCACAACTCGGCCACGGTATCGTTTCCACTCGACGAGGGCGGGATCGGGTTTTTTCCCGGGAGCGCTTCCCGGATTCGCGGAGACAAACGAGAGCACCCTTCGCGCGCGGCCTTCGCTGGAAGCATCCATGCGCACGTAGGTGCGAAACGGAGCACTGATCAAGCCACCGCGCACGGCTTCATCACGAAAGAGTGTGAGCGGAGCACGCCGATAGGCCGCTTCTTCCGCTGCCAGTCGAAACCCGGAATCATCTGGCCCAGTTACACTCACCACGTCTTGCAAGATTCCGGGCAGAATCCCTTCACCGTCATTGTGGAAGAAGCGATTGTAGGCACCCAAATTCCCAGCCGCATTCGGGCCTAAGCTCATCACCACTCCGCCACCACGCTTGAGCAACGCATCGAGTTTGGCGGCCAGTTCAGGAGTTGGGGACGGCAGATCGCAAAGGTAGACGCAGTCGACACCGGCGAGATCACCAAGTACCGGGTCCGCAAACTCTGCCGGTGTCAGGGTGCGCACTCGCGCTACAGTATCAGCCGGGTTGGCCCCAGGTGGAAAGAGTGCTCGCCCGAGGTACCACGCAGCGCGCCGGTTCGGCACCGGATCGGGTTTCCCTTCAACCAGCACCGTTTGAAGTCCACTCCGAACTTCGGTGGCGATGGAACGCACATCATCCGCCGTGAGGTGATCGGGTTCACTCAATCGGACTTGAAGAACATGCACCCCTTTTTCCCGTAGTCGGATCTGCCCATCCAGACCAAACGTGATTGTCGTGCGCCCTCCCGGCGGAAGCGTATCAATTCGAACTTGTTCGAGCGGCACGAGTGCTTCGACACCCGCCGATGGGCGACCGATTAAGAGTTGGGCTCGCACATCACGAAGTTCACGGCGACCAAAGTTGGCCACGGTTGCAGTGACCACGGACGGAGACTCAATCATTGGCAGCGGATCAACAAGCGACACATCGACAATCGCGAGGTTATCACGATCCCCTTGAGCGACATCGACCACAACTACATCTGCACGGCCCATGATCCGCTGCCAGACTTCTGGCAGTTGGGACTCGGTGTTGGGTAATGCGTTGGCCCAGGATGAACGTTGGAGATCCGTGAGGAAAGTCAGCTGACGACGGGGATAAGCCCGTGGAGAGCGTGCAAGTATGTCACCGACTGTTGGTAGAACCGAAACGATATCGGCTGGCCCATGCGTGGGCTTCACTTTTTTGAGTTCCCCGACCACCTTGTCCGGATCGTTCGAGGGACCCGGAACGATGGTCTGCACGCCACCCCCCAGAACAATTAGGGTGTAGCCATCTCCCGGACTCCCATTGCGGATGAGGTTCTCGGCTTGTGCAACCGCAGCATCGAATCGAGTCGAATCTGCCTCGGTGCGAGTAGTCATGCTCAGTGAGGCATCGAGAACAATGATGTGGTGAGTTCGCGGAACATTAGCAATCGTTTCCGTAGCCCCCGGACGGATGGCCTGCCAGAGCGGTTCGGCCCAGCGTGTTGCAGCGACCATCGCAAAGAGTGGCAGTAGTAGCGCCAACGCACGGAGAGCGAGCAAGAGCCATTGGTCAATACGGCGACGGTGGCGACGTTCCGCCACGAGCAGAAAGCGCATGGCTGCCCACGGCACAATCTGGTAGCGTTTGCGAAACAAAAGGTGGATGAGCAACGGAACCCCGACTGCGGCAGCCGCCGCGCCACCAGCTAGCAACGGACTAAACAGTGCGAGCAATATCACAGGTGCAGGTGCCAGTAGTGAGGATGGAGTGAAACCGTTGCCACACCGCAACGACGAACTGCCAGAGGCACAACAGAAGAGGAGCCCCGGGTTCTGGACCTAGTGTTGGACAGTAACCTGTCATCATCTAGTATTGCCGCTAAGTGACCAACCGGCAACAGTGGGTGTAGCCAAGTGTCAGGCCCCGATAGAAATGTCCGCAATTTGTCCCCGATAGAAATGTCCTCCTCTCGGGGGTCTTCGATCAGCTTACCACACGCTTACGCCAGGGGTGATCCGCTGCTGGTTTCCACACCTTCGCGGGCTTCTTCTT
>JBGTAO010000252.1:0-17425 GCA_041749835.1 Gemmata sp.
GGATGAAAGACCACGCAACTTTCGTCATGGTCTATGTCCGCGAGGCCCATCCGACCGATGGTTGGAAAATGGATGGCTCGAATGGCCGCTTCGGAATCTCGGTCAAGCAACCGACCACGACTGAAGAGCGTGTCGAGGCCTGTGCGCTCTTCCGTAAGAAAATGAATCCGGAACTGACGGTACTCGTTGATGATATCAGCGATCCTGCCGGGACCGCATACAGCGGCATGCCGGCTCGCCTGTATGTGATCGACACTCAGGGCAAGGTCGCCTACAAGAGTGGTCGCGGACCGTTCGGCTTCAAACCGGGTGAGATGGAACACGCACTCGTGATGAGTCTGTTGGCGGAGAAGAAACCCAAAGAAGCCAAGCGGTAGGGTGTCGGCTGGTGAACATGTACGTGGAGCAGATTGCCACTTGGTCGGATGCTCCACGTGCGTTTGCGACAGTCAATCTTACAACGCGGTGATTACTATCCTTCGCGCGTCAAGCCCTCGATCTCCCATCCTTTTCGGTACTGCTTGTGGACCAGTGCGCTGGCCGCTTCGGAGTTGGTGACCTTGAGTGTCTTGGTATCCCATTTCAGGTCTTGCTTGGGGAAATGCGTCGCGAGGCATCCCAGTAGCACCATCTCCGTGAGCGGCCCTGAGTATGAGAACGGTGTAGAGGTCGTTCCATTCCCGCGAACCGCTTCCACAAACTGCAAATAGTGGTTGTCGCTCTTGAGGTCTGGCAGCTTGAATTCGGCGAACTTGTCACGCGGCAAGAGCACAGGCACTGCACCGGAATCGTACTGGGAATAGAGCACACCTTCGGTACCAATCACGATCGAGCCCTGTCCATCCAGTGGTAACACACCGATTTTCTTGACGACCTCGGCGGGTGGCCGAGCTTTCCCGTTATACCAGGTCAGCGATACAGGATCTGTCGTGAACTGTGTACCGGGGAAGACATACTTGACCTGCACATCGAGGGACCAGTTGTCACCGTTCGGCCCGGGTAGTTCCGAGCGAATGGTGAGCGGGTTGCCAACACCCAGAGCACCAAAGACGGGATCGAGTATGTGGCAGCCCATGTCGCCGAAAGTGCCCGTCCCGAAATCGAGGCGCTTGCGCCAGTTCCCCGGGTGATAGTATTGCTGTCGTTGCACCTCACCGATGAATGGCCGATTAGTCGCGACACCCAACCACTGATCCCAATCGAAGCCCGCCGGAGGTTTGTCCTGCTGCTTGGGTTTGGGGTTGGTGTCGCCCCAGGATTTTCCACTCCAGGAGTGCACTTCTGACACCTTTCCGATCGCACCGTCCTGGATCAACTTTACGACAAGCTTGTGCTTCCGTGCCGAATGGATCTGGATGCCCATTTGCGTCACGAGTTTCTTCCTTGCAGCGGCTTCCGTAAGCCGGCGGGCTTCGAAAATGGTGTGTGTCAGCGGCTTTTGCCCATACACGTGAAGCCCCCGATTCATGGCGCTCATAGCGATGGGTGCGTGCATGTGGTCCGGGGTGGAGACGTTGACGGAATTGAGGTCTTTCTCCTTGTCGAGTAACACACGAAAGTCTTGGTAAACTCGGCAGTTCGGGAATTGCTTCTTGATGCCAGCCAGGTTGCGTTCATCGACATCGGCCACCGCGACGAGCTTGAGATGCGGGCTTGCGGTGAGAGAACCGATATCCGCACCAGCCATGCCCGAGGCTCCAAAGCTCGCATGGAGTACAGTTTCGCTTGGCCGCGCATGTGCATGCGCCCGCCAAACATGAGGCACAGCGAAGCCAGCTGCGATGGACTGGATTGCAGTTCGACGTGTGATCCGTTTCATTGTGAACCTGGAAGAGAAGGGGGGAGGGCTGTCAGCACGGCATGGAGTCAAGCGTAGTCGTACCCCCGTCTCTCTTCAATGGGCAGTTTCGACATCCGACTTGCTTGAGCCTATTGCATTCGTGGGAAGATTCAGGAGGCCAATTTCATGACAACGGTTTTGCGGTCAAGCGTGCCACGATTGCTGGGCCAATGAGGCTCAAAGGCAGTATCTCTGCAGCAGCTCCTCGTTCAGCCGCGGCCCGGGGCATCCCATAGACCACAGAGGACTCTTGATCCTGGGCGATCGTATGCCACTTTCGTTTGCGGAGCTGCAGTAAGCCTTCTGCCCCATCTGCACCCATGCCCGTGAGGAGCACAGCAATTCCCGGGCATGGCCAATTGGCGCAGCTGGTGAAGAGCACATCGACCGAAGGCCGATAGGGATAGCTTTCGGGCGTCGCGGTATAGTGGAGTTTGCGATCGGGGGACAATTCAAGGTGATCGTTTGTACTGGCGATCAACACGGTGCGGGCCAGGGGAGTATCACCCTCTCGAGCGCAGCGAACTGGTAGAGTGCATCGAGCGGCAAGCCAACTCGCCAATCCTGGAGCAAATTCCGCACTGATATGTTGAGCGACGAGAATTGCGGCAGGGTAGGTGCCTGGAATCGTTCCGAGAACGTGTTCGAGTGCTTGCGGGCCACCCGTTGAAGAACCAATTACGACTAACGGTGGACATTCGCCGGGTATGTTCGACTGCCACATCGGAACCGGAAGTCCCGAATTGGGAACTCCTTTTGCTGCTGCGGCAATCCGGGTGAGGCTACTGAGTAGCCGGATCGCATTCTTGTCAGGGCCGTGTGGCCCGTGTGCTGGTAACTCGACTGCGTCCAGTGCCCCCGCGCCCATCGCTTGCATGACCAGATCGTAATTGCCCGGGATCGTTGCCGTTACAACAAGAATGGGGCAGGGTGTCGCCTTCATGATCTTCTGAGTTGCGACGACCCCATTGGCAACGGGCATCACCAGATCCATCAAGATGACATCCGGGCAATCGGCTTTCGCGCAGTGGACTGCTTCCTCACCATCGGCTGCGGTCCAGGCAATGGTGTAGTCCGGAACCGATGTCACTAAACGCCGCAAGAGTTCACGAGCCAGCGCAAGATCATTAACAATTGCTACTCGCATCATGCTTGATTCCAACGGGCGATCTTGCGCTGCGGTTCGTCAGCCCCGCCATTATGGCATTTCCACGGCTGGGCCGACCAGGTCTTCCACGGCTTCGATAAACCGATTGTCATGAAAACTACTTTTGGTCAGGTAGCAGTTGGCACCGACCTCCAGGCCCCGGAGGCGATCTTCCTCGCGTTCCTTATACGACACAATCATTACGGGTAAACGCCGCAAACTTTCTTCTCCACGGATTGCTTGCACTAACTGCAGGCCGTTCATCCGTGGCATATCGATGTCGGTTACCACCAGATCGAAGTTCTCAGAGCGAACTTTGTTCCAGCCATCAATTCCATCGACCGCCACTGTGACATGATACCCCTTGTGCAGGAGGAGTTGCCGTTCCACCTCGCGGACCGTGATGGAATCATCAACGATCAATACACGCTTTTGCGACAACTTCCCTTGTGGTCGAACTTCACACCTCGAAAGCGAACCCGTCTGGATGAATTGATCCATGGATCGAACGAGATCCTCGGCATCAAGGATGAGGACGGGCGAGCCATCGTCGAGAATCGCGGCCGCGCTGAGGTTCGGAACTTTGCCAAGTCGCGTATCGAGCGGACGAACGACCAAATCCTGCTCACCCAAAAATGAATCGACCACGAGCCCGTAAGAACCCGTGGCATCGCTGAGCAGCACAACTGCAAGGTCATTCTCTTTAGACAATGCTGTTGGGAGATCCAGGAGCTGAGCAGCGAGCACGAGGCCCACGTTTTGCCCATCGACTGTCACAAACTGTCGATGCTCGAGTGAGTGGACACCTGTACGCGGTAGCCGAATGAGGCGATCGATGCGAGTGTGCGGGAATGCATAGGCTTCACCTGAAATGGTCACGACCACGGCACGAATCACGGACAGAGTGAGTGGAAGCTGTAAATGGAACGTTGTTCCTTGGCCGAGTTGTGTCGTAATGCGAACACTGCCGCCGACTTTGCGAATCGTGTCTTGAACAACATCCAAACCGACACCGCGGCCAGAGAATTCCGTGACATGGGTGGTTGTTGTGAACCCCGGTAAGAAAAGGAATTCAAGCAACTCGGCTTCAGTCATTCGGGATGCCACCTCAGCAGTGTTCATCCCACGCTCCACCACTTTCCGTCGCAACTTCTCGAGATCGACGCCACGGCCATCATCGGTAATGGTCACCAGTAACATCCCGGCACGGTGTCGTGCTTCGAGCCGAATCGTACCGACTGGGTGTTTCCCCGTTGTTGCTCGTTCTGTCGCAGTCTCCAGGCCATGATCGACCCCATTGCGAATCAAGTGAGAGAGTGGCGATTCGAGCTTTTCCAGGATGTCGCGATCGACTTCTGTCTGTTCGCCTTCCACATGTAATTGTGCCTCCTTACCGAGTGTTCGTGCCATATCTCGGACAAGTCGGGGAAAGCCATGAACACCATCACGAAAGGGCCGCATCCGGCACACAATTACTTCTCGGTAAAGCCGAGTGTTGAGGTCTTCGGCCCGTGCGGCGTGATCATCAAAATGATTCGCTTTCTCCAACAAGCCATTTCGGCAATTCCTGGCCTGGCGTCGCACTTCCGAAAGCAGGGTCGCCAGGTCCTCCGCTCCTGGTGTCGTGACCGCCTCGTGATGGGTGCGCTCCAGGATCAACGCTAGTTGATCATGTTGATTCTTTAACACTAACAACGCTGTCGCAAAGGACGGCAGCCAGCGTGCCTGCACCAGCGACTCCCCGGCGAGGCCCATTAACCGGTTGAGACTTTGTGCAGTGACCCGCACGACCGCTTCTGGCTGCGGGGTTACCCCACTCGTTGCGGTATCCGCTCGCGGTTTGGCGATGGAAGCGAGAATGGCGGGTTGCTTGGCCTGTTCGGGTTCCGACTTCGGTATCGTTGAACTGGGTCGCTGTGGAAGCGGCGGAGTTCGGTCAATCGCAGAAACTGATTGTGCAGTTGTCGACCGCAAGTTGGTCGGCGGTGTAGCAGATGGTTCGGGTTTCCCCTGGCTGAAATGCGTGGTCAGAGTGTCGATCGTGGGAAGGATGGCTTCGAGCCAGGGTTGAAACGAATCATCATCCGTCTCGATCGCTCCTGCGAGCACGGAGACAGCACAGTCCAGCCAAGAATTGGGGTGACCAGTAACGGAAGAACCGGACTCTCGAACCGCCTGAAGATAGCTACCGATCGCCCGGCTGAGCGATTCGATCGGTCGACACTTCATGATTTGTGCCGCGCCTGTGATTTGTTTCAATCCCCCAATTGCACCTGGCGTGTCTTCGTGGTTCACAAGCAACAGATTGGCTCGCAATTCCTCACGAAAGACATCGAGCATTGTGGGCTGATTCGAAAGCACCGCTGGCTGTTGTGGGATTATCGCTTGCTGGTACGGCGGTGGTTCGGGAAACGCACCGATAATGCTGGATAGCCGCGGACTTGTTGGTTCACTTTGTTCCCGCGCTCCGGAAACAACTGGCCACGGGCTGATTGAGGGAGAAGTTGCAGCGATTCGTGACCCTGATGCAAGTCGCTGGTAGATTGGTTCGAGCGCGGTAACAGCGTCACGATTGGCTGCTTCCCATTCAATTGTGGTCGTTGGTGTGAGCAGGGAAAGCCCAGCAAGAATATCAGCTCCCTGGAGAAGGGCATCAATGTCGGCTGCGTTCAGTACGACTTTGCCAGATTGTGCGGCGACCAAAGCATCTTCCATCTCATGTGCCAATCGCACTGCGACATCGATGCCGACGATCCGGGCAGCACCTTTGATCGAATGTGCCCCGCGCATGAGTGGTTCGATCCGCGAGACATTAGTCGGGTCAAGTTCCACCGCCAAGAGGCCCGTACTGAGAACCTGCGCGTGGGTACGAACTTCCTCGCGGAAGAGCTCGAACATCGCCGGGTCGATTGTGCTCACCGTAATCGCTCCTGCACAGCTTGAAACAGCTTCCCGTCATCGAGCAGACCAACTGTACGATCATTCACTCGGAACACACCGCGCGACAGCTTTGCGGACGCCCGTGATAGTGTCGGCGCTGTTGGCACAAGCGATTCCACGGGTAAGCGGTGAACTTGGTCCACCTCATGAGCCTGGAACACCCAGGTATCCTGCTCGCGGCGTACCACAAGAATGCGCGGCTGATCTTGAGTCCTCTCTGGCGGACTGGCCACCAAGCCGAGTAACAGATCGAGTTGAATGCAGAGATGGAGCTCACCACGAATATTGACCAGGCCGGACAAGAGCCCGGCGCGGTGAGGGATCTTGTGTGGTTGGTGCGGGCGGGTGACTTCGACCAGTACGGTTACGGGGAGCGCGAGCCACTCATCAACAAGCCGGAACACCAACACACTGAGTTGGTCACCCTGCGTTACGGCTTCCGGTGACGCGAGTCGCGCAGTCCATTCCTGGATGTAATCTTCTGGTGTTGGAGAATCTAACAGCCGACGCCCCGCTGTTGCGAAAACGGGACAATTGTGGCAGTGGGTCACATCCACGAGTTGCGGGCACGATCGGTCGCCCCAGACCCCGATGTGCTGCCAGCAATCTTGTACCAAGGGTAATGATGTTCTGAGGCTCATTTCGCGTCGCCTTGTTCAAGTTGTGCCAATCGCCGGCGGAGCGTTGCCACTTCGTTTTGTGCTCGCCGTGCCGTTGCGAGTAGGATCAGGAACTGAATCGACTCTCGATGATTGTGATCGAGATAGAGTGCGCGGCGAAACGCATTCTCGGCTTCCTCAGTCCGTCCTTCGGCTTGACAGAGGACACCCCACAGCGCCTGCGATTCAGCGGATCCGGGTGCCACCACCAGGAGTTCCCCGCATTGCAACTTGGCGTCGGCGAGTTGCCCGGTATTGGCAAGTTCTCGAATGGCCGTGATCCACTCGTTCGTGGCCATCGCTACCGTGTTTGGTGGACTCGTCGGTCGTTCGGTCGTGAATCCAGGTCGATCAACTCTCGGAGAACGATCCGTAGCGGCATTGGCAACAAGATTGAACAGAGGTGGGTAACTGTGAACGGGGGCTTGATGCACTTGAAGTACCAGAGACGGCTTGGGAGTAGTGCTTGGGATGCGGCGGTACAGACCAAACTTTGGATGGCCTTGAGCTTCGAATTTTCCAGGCACCAATCGATTCGCTTCGGCAGGTGAGAGGCAAAGCCACCCATCCGGTATCAGAAGGTCATCCAGCTTGGCCATCGCTCGTTGACGAGCATCAGCGGTCAGATAAATGAAGATGTTACGCGAGAAGATTAAATCGAATGAGGGTTGCCGAAGCTGGGTGGAGAAATCAAGTATATTTCCCGTGCGAAACTTTACAGTTTGCCTGAGAGCGGGCCGGAGAATCCAACGATCACAATCTGGAAGAAAAAACGTCTCTCGTTTCGGAAACGGTTCTCGAAATGCGAACGATCGATATACCGCGCTTTCTGCACGTGCGATGTGTGCCCGGGACAAATCGATTCCCTGGATTTCGTACGATGCAGCGGGGATGCCCCACTCGTGTAGTGCGATGGCGAGTGAGTACGGTTCTTCGCCAGTACTGCACGGAATACTCAGAATTCTGACAGGAGAACTGGAAGGCAGCCGTTGAGCGCGTTCTTTCACGAAGAGCGCGAGTGTTTGAAACAACTCCCAGCCACCACGAAAGAACCAACTCTCGGGTACAACAATTTCAGCAGCAAGTGCCGTAAGTTCCCCAACTGAGCGATTGAGTATGGCGAGATAGGACTCGATTGAATGTGCCGCTACTGCAGTCATTCTCGTTTCAACTGCTTTGGGAAATACACTTGGTCCAAGGGCTTCGATATCGAGCCCGAACCGATCCCGAACGACAAGTTCAAGGGTATGGAGTGTCACTGTGTGGTTCCGGATGCGAATCGGCCTGCGGATTCGTCCAAATGCGTTCGAGAAGGGCAGTGGGATCAAGCATGCGAATCACGTCTTGACCATCCGGGAAAGCGGGACCAAGCCCCGATTGGCTTGGGGACAAGCCCTGAAGACTCAACTGATCAGTCTTAAGATCGCGAATCTCGGCCACTTGCGTCGCAAGTAGGCCGATCACACATTCTGTAGGCCCGATTTGGGTTTTGCACAGGATTATCCGACTGCTCAAGTGCTGCGGGCACGGGCCAGCTTGGTTCATGTGATGCAGATCGATGACCGGGACAACTTGCCCACGATAAACAAAGACACCCGCAATCGAAGCCGGACTGTCAGTTAACGGTGACAACTTGACACGAGGGATCACCTCATGAATTTGCCGAGCATCGACTGCGACTCGGTCTTCCCCAATTTGGAAAAGCAATGCCAACATGGTCAGTCTCAAACCTGGATTGCGATCGAGAGAACGGACCCAAATAGAAACAGATCGACTCATCAAGGTATAACGGAACACACCTGGCAACGAAAACTCGATCACGTCTTGAACTGTGAGATTTCTGAGTTCAGACCTTCTACAGAGCTGCGTAAGTGTGTCGTAGCACGCTCGAATTCTTGGATTGATTGTGCTGAGCGGTGTGCAACTTCGGCAATTTGGTTCATGGCTTCATTAATTTGCTGAGCACCGAGGGTTTGATTTCGCATACCTTCGTTGACCAGTTGAAAACGGCTGCTGAGTCCCTGCACTTCGTTGATAATCTCCCATGTCATCTGATTAATTTTGGTGACTTGACCAACACTCGATCGGACTTCGTCTGCAAACTTGTCCATTTGCATCACACCAGCTGAAACAGCATCCTGCATTTGTTTAACCATGGTCTCGATATCAAGCGTTGCTACCGCAGTTTGATCGGCGAGCCTTCGAATCTCACGGGCTACAACGAGAAATCCGCGGCCGTATTCACCAGCTTTTTCTGCTTCAATCGCAGCGTTAATCGAAAGGAGATTGGTCTGATCAGCAACTTTGGTAATCGTTGTAACCACTGCGTTGATACTATTTGCCTTTTCGCGAATCATTCCCAGTTTCGTTGAAACCGATGTCGTCGATTCCACCAATTGCTTCATTTCGGTGGCCATTCGAGTTGTATTATCTCGACCACTTGTGGCGAGCTCTGCCGCATGACCCGCAGATTGGCTCACTTCGTTCATAGTGCCCGCCAAATCTTTACTTGTCGCTGAAATCTCACGAACAGAAGCGGCAACTTGGTTCGTAGAACTACTGAGATTATTGACCGTATCTTCCTGATTTCGAGCAGTGGCAGCGATTTGAGAAGCAATAGAAAGTAGCTGGAGACTGGATTCTCGTGCCTTGCCGACGATTCCTTGGATTTTCGCGATCATCGAATTGATATTGCCTGCGAGTTCTCCAAGTTCATCAGTTGATGTAATCGGAATTCGAGCTGTTAAATCGCTCGCTCCACTGGCAAGCTCGCGAACACGGGTATTGAGGTCATTTGTACTTTTCACAATGCTACGAGCGACAATCCATTTTGTTATGACAAGAAAAGCGACGGCAAGGACACAGATAATGACGTTTAGCGTTGTCCAGAACCGAGTTTGGTTAATAGCATCCCGACGTTCCGTCGCAATTTGGTCCGAGGTTAACGCCGCGATTCGTTCAATAAGGATTCTTTGTTCTTCATATCGCGGTGTTATTTTGGTTCGGAGTACTAGACTCAGTTTCGCTTGTTCCGGTTGTGGTGTTAAGCAAAGTGGAAAGATCTCAGTACGTGCCGTCTGAAAAATAGCCATCGCTGCAGTATTCAAATCACGCTCAAGTAAGCGTCTCACTTCACCTTCCGGGAGTACTCCAAGCCACCGATCGCGAGTCTCCGTGTACTCCACTTCTTGCGCTCGGAACAATGTAATGAGTCTCGAGATCTCCGTAGGATCAGTTTGGTTTTCCAGTTGTTCGAGAGTAATAACTGGTTGAGTCAGAATCAGTACAGCCGGCTTAATATCCGAGAGGAATTCTTTCTGTACCGCCAAATTGGCGACCACTGGCCCTTCGATACCGTAGCGATTTTGTACGTAAAGCCCAAGTGCCAGTGCGACTCCGACTGTAATTAATGTTGCAGGAACCAGGCTGTACAACTTCGTTCGAATGGAATGAAAGCGGAACATTCGATACTCACGTTATGTTGGTCAATGGTTTATTGCGACTGCAGTATAGGTACTATATTAATTACTATATTGATTCAGAGGGCACTGATTATTCTCTTGTTAATTTTATTGTCAATATCCGGGCATTGCATATCGATATCGCACAATACTTTACAGTAGCGATTGTCACATTCTTCGACGAAATCCAGGCCACGTTTCAAAATTGAACCAGCATCATCGAAAAATCATCTGCGAGGGCTTCTTGGGAGCAATTTGCTTGGCAATAACTCAGGTGTCGTGTGATAACATCTCCCCCACTCCGCAGTTCAGAGTTAATGTGGTCGATAAACGAGTCGAATGGCCACATGCAACCGTCGGCTTGTTCGATTTCAAAGATTCCATCGCTATAAATGAGCAGAGCACTATTGTGTTCGATACGAGTTGTATGTGTATCATATGGTAAATCCGGTACCATTCCTACTGCAGGACCATCGACTTCGAGCATTAAGGAACTCGATTTGTTTCTCAAGATTGCGGGTGGATGTCCTGCATTACAGTAGTGTAAGTTTTGGCTGGGTACGTGATAAACGCCATACCATATTGTAAAATATTTCCCATCCTGCCGATCCATCTGAAACATCTCGTTTAATTTTGTAACGACCTGTCCCGGGTTTCTCGGATCAACACCAGGTAAGCCTCCACTTGAAATGACATTGGCAGCAGATACCGCAAGTAATGCGGAACCGACACCATGCCCACTGACATCAAGTAGGTAGAGAGCGAAATGCTGTTGATCAACCCAGTGATACCCAAACATATCTCCCGCCAACTGGGTCGATGGCACAAATCTCCAGTCGATCTTGAACTGTTCTGTCTGTAATGGGGCCGGGAGCAAGGATTGCACATATCGTGCAGCCCGATGAATCTCTGCTGCAAGTTCCTGCTGTTTAGCGCCAAGAGCCCTGTATGCTTCATTCCGCTCAAGCAGATTGATGTAGCCGCGGGAATGATAGCGGATGCGGGCAATCAACTCCAATTGATCCGGTAACTTGACCATGTAATCGTTGGCACCCAGCGCAAAAGCACGTGCCTTGATGACGGGCTCTTCTTTGCTCGAGAGAACGACGAGTGGTGTGTCTCGCGTGAACGGATTCGACCGCAGGAATTTGACCAACTGAAGCCCATCGATTTCGGGCATTACCAAATCTTGTAAAATCACAGTCGGTCGGAATTCAATGGCGATATCAATTGCTTCGGCTGGGTTGGAGCAGTAACGGTATTCCCATTCGGGTTCCGATGCGAGCATTGTTCGAACGGTCTCGCCGACGATTTGCTGATCATCGACCAGCAACACTTTGATGACATGGTGCTCATTCACAATTAGTGGCTGCTGCGTGCTCATAGTTTAAATGGTGCCGCGTGTAGAATACTTTCTATTCCAACCAAGTGCAGAAACGGTTCAAGTGGGTGGCATGGAATTCTAACAGATATGAGCTGTTTGAGGGAGGCATTATGCGGATCATGCCGCGTGAGTTGTGGGTTGAGCAGCGTCGCCTGTATTCCGAGCGCGTTCGGCCCTGGATCGCGGACCGGATTCTGCGGACGAGTCGGTCTGAAAAGCATCCTGTTCACGATTTCCTTTTTGAATACTATTCGTTCCGGCCTGCGCATCTGGAACGTTGGACTCCGGGCTTTGATATTGTCCTTGAGCGGGCGATTCCCTCAGATGTCAGTTGGTCGGAATTCCTGGTTTCGGATCGGGGTGCTGTCCTCCCAGCATCGTCGTTCCCTTCACAGCGTGCCAGTTACCTTCACTGGGCTCAGAGCTATCTGGAAGCAGTGGCTCAGCGTGAACCAGCATTCAACTGCTCGGGCTTACATGAATGGGCTATGCTGTATTTCGAGCCAGCAATACGCCATTCTGGTACTCCACTACGACTCTCCCCTGATGCGATCCATACGTTGGTCGAATCTTTTCCATTACGTTGTAGTCATTACGATGCCTATCGATTCTTCAGCACCGCCGCTGTTCCACGAAATCGTTGGGCCTTATCACGAGTAACTACGATTGACAACGACCAACCCGGTTGTGTTCACGTGAATATGGATCTTTATCGATTTGCGTATAAAATCGTGCCGTATTGCCCGTCGGAGGTGGTTGCCGAGGCCTTTGAATTGGCAGCGGTGGCACGCGCAATCGACATGCGTGCAAGCCCGTATGACCTACGTGCATTGGGCTTCGAGCCAATCCCAATTGAGACGACTGATGGACGCCAACAGTATGTCGAGCTCCAACGGGAACTTTACGCGAACGGGCAACCCATTCGCCGCAAGTTGCTACAAGTGTATCGAACATTGATCGACCATCAAAACACTTCCAAATAGTTCGATTTTGTTTGGTTCCACTGTCACGGAATCCACTCGATTGTCGCGCTCTGCCCAGGAGCCTCTTCGACTTCCACCCGAAGTACCTCGGGTACATATCCTTCGCACGTCCTGAGAACTTCCAACAACCGCCCCGCGAGATAACGAGCGATTAGTTCTGCCGTTGTGTTCTCGATAGGCAGGAGGATGCAATCGCCACGTGGGAATATCCATTCCCGATCATGGTATCTTACTCGTACACTGCTGTTGCTTTCTTCAACATGAATTATTGGATTCTGCGTCGCCAGTAGCATATGGTGATCGAGCTCGTCTGTAATTTCCTTCGTCCGCTGTTTCAGTGCAACAAAGTCGAAGACGTAGTAATCACCCTGGAGTGGACCTTCCACCTCAATAGCAGCGCGGTAATTATGCCCATGTAGGCGTTCACACTGATGTCCGTGGTAACTAATAAAGTGCCCACAACAGAATACCAGGTGATCTTTTGTCACCCGGACCTTGTAGCGTTCTTTGGACATGACTTATAGCCAATCTGGTACATTCCAGTGAAACGGTGTTGAGCGGTCGATTTTATGCTGTCGTAGCGCAATGAACAGGCAAGTAGTGATGAGATCCGCCGTTGTGCCGGGGTTTAGTCGGTTTTCGATGCTGCGGAGATACCGATCCAATTCCACCCCCGCAGCACGCCCTTGGGCGTGTATGATCCCACCTTGGCGGAGTAATTCCCGAGACCGATTCTGAACATCGCGTGCAGCCGACGCTCCCAGCTTTCTGTGAATTAAGGAATCAGGAAATTCTGCCAGCCAGCGCAACTGGAGCTCGATAATCGCGGCTTCCAGGCAGGAATGACTGGTGAGTGCGGCCTGGAGTGCTGGTACGCCAAACTCGAAAACAGCCGCATAGTCATCTCGATATTGTCGGGCAATCATGTCGTGCTTGGCAGCGAGTTCCATGGCTTCTCGTAAGGTCACGGTTGGTGCATTGCGAATATCTTGGGTAGCGGTTTGTCCCATTCCGCCTGGGACAGCCAAGCGGATCGCTTCATAAGTCAGTTCCGCGTCGCGCACGGTCAAAGTCTTGAGAACAACTCTTAACTGGTTATGGAGCGTGGATTGTGTTAATTCTGCATCACCTTCATCATTGGCGAAGTTGTACGGTGTGATTCCATCAGCTGCCTTGACCAACGGAGCAAGCAGCAACACGATTCCGAGATTGGTATTTGAGCGGGTCACCAATCGAGTTGCTCGGATCGCCTGGAGAATGCTTTCGCCTACTGAACCGATTGCAGTTGAGCCCAGTGATTCACTGATCGCCACGGCAGAAACCACGAAATCCAGGTAAGTGGTGCCACAAAAATCGGCTTTGGGGTGCACGTTGCCGAGTTTGCGTGCAGTTGCCTCCCAGACGCACGCCAATGCAATATCGAGTCTCAATGGCACCACATGGTTGTTCATGGTGCCGAGATCCCCATGAGGTACTCGACAATCCCACGTGCAATATCCACCTGACAAGTTGGAGCGAGCGCTCGCCAGCCGGGAACCGCGTTCACCTCAATCACGTGAAGCCCACCATCACGATCCGGGAGCAGATCAACACCCGCAATCAAACACCCCACCGCTTCTGCAGCCTGGATCGCGAGTGTCGCAACGTCTTCCGTGATCCTGATCGCTTCCGTCCGACATCCTTGCGAAACATTTGTGCGCCAGTCTGTGGTCGCGATTCGCTTCATCGCCGCGCGAACTTTGCCACCCATCACAAAAACGCGAAGGTCATATCCCAGGTGTGGAACAAACTGTTGTTGATAGATCAATTGCCCGGTTTGTTCCAGGACTCGATATGTGCGCCAGGCAAGCTCGAAATCGGTAATTCGCTGTAGCCCACGCCCCTCGGACCCAAAGATCGGCTTTATGACGACATCGCATCCCAGTTGCTGGAATGCGATCAAGGCATCGTCCGCACGTTGGGCCACGTGAGTCGCGGGCGTCGGCAGTTGGGCTGAAGCGAGTCGTACGGACGTGAGATACTTATCGACACATGTCTCGATCGCTCGGGGTGGGTTGAGAACCATTACACCGCGGGATTGAGCCGCCTGCAGTAGATCCATCCGAAACACAATCTGTTCGAGTGAGCCCGCTGGCATCGTCCGAACGAGCACGGCATCATACGAAGCAAACGGTTCGGGATGAGTACCGACCCCAGCGGCGAGGCAACGGAAATCGACGATCTTAGCCGAGTGTCCGAGTTCGATTGCCGCACGAAGAAGATCTTGCACATGCCAACCCGTTCCGCCCGACACGATGGCGATTCGCATCAGGATAATCCGAACGAGTGACGGATCAATTTCGGTTCGAGATGCCCAAAGCGATGACAGCGACCTGTTTTTAGGTTCCGAAACTCGACCACGGCCGGGGAAAACAACAACGGATCAATCTTGTAGAAATCGCCACCGTATTTCCGAAAGATCTCCGTGAATGGCAAGCCATGATCGGTCGAGGTATGTGATGGTACCTTCGGACCAATGACTTCGAGGAGTTCGTCGTCACAACGGACCCACAGTGTCACATGGGCACCGTATAAGATGGCGTCGTTCGTTCGGCCAATCCCACCCACGAAATCGGTTGATACGGGGGGCAACGGTGCGATACCACACGCAGAGAGGACTTGATTCACATCAAACTTCAGCTCGTAGAGCTTGTGAAGTGCGGTCTCGATGGAACGAGCAACTACCTGCGTCGTGCCAGCGAGGCTGGTAGCCGGCGCGACCAAGAGCGTCAGATGTTCGGTTGTCGGGGGTAGCTTGGCCACTATCGCTGCAATCACTTCTTCGGTTGGGTGCCGGTGCGTTTCGAGAATTCCCACTGCGTAGGGCGACGCTTCGCGCCCCGGAATGTGCTGGTAAATCTCCTCGCGCGCGGAGAGTGCACGCATCGGCCCAGAGCCCATCGCGAAGAACTGATCGACCTGGATTTGCCAGCCGGCATATTGGGAAGCCAAGCAAGCCCGCACCGGATCGTCTGTGATCACCTGCACCGCGGGTCCGATGATTTCGTCATGCGGATATGGAACATATTTCACGTCAGCCAGATCTGCCAAGCAGGCCCGAGCCAATGCCAATCCGGCACCCAGACTCCCAGTCACTGATCCCCCGCAATCGATGATCCGGGCACCAGCGACCTGGGAGACCGAGACTCGCAATCGTTGCGAAGTGTGCTCCAACTCATTAGCGATACGATGAGCTTGTTCGTTCAACATCATGGCAAGTGTACCTGAAGCAGTTCGTCGAGTTTCCGCGCTCGTGATTGCAGCGCTCTGCGGCACAACTCTTGTGTGGGTGCGGAGGCAAAGAGTGTCAGCACAGGATGACCGAGTTCGATGACGCTCCCACCGGCTGGAATATCAGCATACCGAGGTAAGCACCAGGGATCGAAGGATTTGGCAAGTTCGGCGTCCCAGGAGCCTGAACTGGGGAATACGATTCGCTTGGGGGCATAGTAAATTGCTTTACCAATCACACCTTCTGATGGGCCGCAAGCCGAGCATGTGGGCGACCAAACAGATTCCCGGCGCGCCAACTCGAGAACCTCCACGGAAGCGGTGTAGCGAGGGTTCACCTCCAACACCCAGAGTTGCTCGTCGTGCAACAGAAAGTCGATCCCGAACACGTCACACAATCCCAGTGATGAGACGCAGAGAGCACCTAGACGAAGTAGCTCTTGCTCCAAGAGTGGTGAAACCTCCACCGGGCCAATACTGCCGGTATAGTGATAGCCTTTTGCGTGTAGCCACGGAGTACCGGTCAGTTGTTCGGTAATGCCGAAGATCCGCGCTTGGCCTTCCGCCTCATGATACACCACTGATCGTGATAAGCCCTGAAGCAGGCGCTGGAAGTAATACCCTGGTGGTGCGATCTCCCCCAAGTGAGCTGTTCGGATACCGAGCCCACCCGCGGATCGTTCCGGCTTCAAGAGCCAACCCCGTTGCTCCGGGCAGCGTGAGCCAGATGGGAGTTCGTCCGGACTCAAGAACTGATGGCGATCCAACTGCTGACGTAGTCGAGTTCGATCACGGGCCAGCAGTAGAGCCTCGGGTGAGTTACCGATCAGTTTCCGCTGCAGACAAAGTTGATGCACAACATCCGGGTGGTTCTCAAGCCCGCCCGTGTAAAGAAATGGACCCGGTGGAAATGCACGAACGAGCTCAGGAAAGGCGAACGGGAACACACTGAGCGGGCAAATTGTGGTTGGGGCCAGTTGCAACAAATCGCGATCACCAAACAAATCCACTGCCCAGGCAGTTGTGCCGAATCGGGCCAGCGACATCACCGCTGCCCGGGCGCTGGCACCAACGACGCCTATCACCGGTCGCATTATCGTTCGACCGGTGTCGGCAAGCCAAAGAACTTCCGCACGCGCTGCAACTCAGGAATCATCATGACCCGCATGACATCCGAGTAGTCGTCGGTCCAGGAAGGCACATCCTTCAGCGTTTCGAGGCGGCGGTAAGCATGTCCATGATCCCGGACCATTGCGTCCTGATGGGTCGTAAACGGTCCATGCTTTTTCAAGAGCTCGAGATATGTGGTCAAACGTGCCTTCTCTTCTGGATCTTTGGCTTGGGCCAGCTTGCCTTCGGTGAAGGCAATCCAGGCACCCTTGGCATCGTCCTCCTCATTCATCTCCTGGTATTTCTCTTTTCGTTTACCAGGCCCGATCGCGGTGAGCTCGTTCGGGTAATCGAGATAGAGCGAGATAAAGAGTTGTGCGTCCATCGAGGCGCGAGCTTTATCGTCTCCCGTGGAAACAGCTCCATTAAAGAGTAGGTCTCCGGTGGAAGTATAGAGGCTCCCCAGGTGCTTGGGATCTCGCGCCAGGACAACCCAACTGCTGGCGGTCTTTCCGGGCCGTCGTTCGCTGTCATCGTTCCAGACACGAGCGGTGAGGCCAAGGTCGCGGGCAATGGCGGCCACAACAGGTTCCAGTTTCACGTACTTGTTGGAAATGTGTAGAGCGAGAAT
>JBGTAO010000253.1:0-5380 GCA_041749835.1 Gemmata sp.
AGTGGGATGCGTTGGGGTGAAACGGGCGCGGATGCGGTTTGCCACCTCCGCGCCTTGTTCCGCAGCGAGAAATGCCAGTGGGACGCCTACTGGGGCACCCTTGCCGCCTGATTCCCACCGACACTAAAGACGCTCACCCCATTCACGGAATGCCAGCCACCAGGTTTGCGATCCGAGCGACCTCTTCGGGCAGCGGTGTTCGTTTGTAGCGATAGACACCATTGCCAAAAGCGCTCGCGTCCGCCTCATCCGCACGCATCTGTTCGCCGACACAGAGCACGTATTTGCCTGGCAGCGATTTCTTCAGCCGTTTTTCGAGTTGCTCCACGTCACCTTTGCGCCAGAACCCAAACACCTCCACAAACACCTCCTTGTCTTCGCCGAGGTGCGTCAGTTTGAAGTCGGGCACCCACACACCATCGGTCAGGGCGACGGGGTGGGGGTCCGCAGCGATGGCCCATCCCTTCACCTTCTTTGCAAACGATTCGGCGAAGGTCGCCAGTTCCGGTGGTGTGTAAACGCCAAAGTCTGCCAGGTGAGATCGCAGGCCATCGGCCGCGGACAGTGCGAACTGTTTCTCTTTGCGATCGGTTCCCCAGCGAACACTGGCTTTCAAATCGAAGGCTTTGCAATGTAACAAGGTTGGCAGGAACAGCGCGAGTTGCAGGCCGTACTTGTTCGTGGAGCTAAAGAGCGATAACGGCCCATCGAGCTTGAGGGTGTAGCTATTGCCGGGGCTTTCGTGGATCGAACAGATCAAGCGGTGGAACTTGACCGCGCGGAAGAGTTGCCGGAATCGTGCCGGTGTCTCGCCCCAAACACGCACATCCATGGCGGTGCACCGCAACAAGATCGCCTGGGCCAGTGCCACGTTGTAGCGATCCAGCAACCGCTCTGGGGTAATATCCTCGAACGCCTGAACGCGCTGCTCATCCTTCAGGTCGGCAAACAGGCTGCGCTCGACTTGCTCCGGCGTGAGTGCCAGTGAAAGCGACTGTGCGACCTCCAGAAGCACCTTGTCCCGTTCGAAGGGCACACCCTCGCGCGATGCTTGCGCCCGAGCCGTTGCTGCCGCGGTGAAGACACTTTGGCGCAGTTCGTCGGGTGGGTGGTCCGCAGCGACTTCGAACTCACAGCGGTCTTCGAGGAGCTTGGCCAACCCCGCCGGAAGGAGCCCGCGTGGCCCTTCGGGAATCAAGTCCGCGAACTCGTCGGCAACCTCGCCGCGGGTCCGCCCCAGTGACAGCTGGTACGCGAGTACGAGCTGTTCCGCCAACGCCAACAGCGCGGGCTCGTTTGCTTCAACATAAAGCGGCACGAGTTTGTTCCGGGCATGCCGCACGCGAACAAGTTTGCCTGTCAACATGGTGTCGGCCTCACTGGAACGCCCGGTGTTGACGGCGGCGGTCGCTCACATACTCTTCGGTGGTGCCACGAGCGATGACTTCATATAGCACGGCCCGCTTGTCGCCATGTTTACGCAGGATGCGACCCAGTCGCTGCACGTTCTCGGTCGCGCTGCCGGTTCCACCCAGAATGATGCCGACACCGGCTGCGGGCACATCCACGCCTTCGTTCAAGACCTGGCAGGTGACGACTGCGGTGTATACGCCGGAGTGGAGCTTCTCCAGGATGATCTTGCGTTCCTTGGGCCGCGTTTGGTTGGTCATCGCGGGAATCAGAAAACGGCGAGCGATGTTGTAAACAGTCGCGTTATCGGCGGTGAAGATGAGTGTGCGGTCCGTGGCGTGTTGTGCCAGTAGCTTCTCCAAGAGCGTGAACTTCTCGGTTGCTGCCTGCACGATCCGTTTCTGCTCTCGATAAGCTCGCAACGCCTTCCAGCCATCCGGCGACTTGCTGGCCTCGAACAAGAAGCGGCGAAAGCCATCGGGGCCACTCAGCGAGATGTTCCGATCCGCCACGAACCGCCGGTATTCTTCCCGGCAATTGGTGTAGGTTTCGAGCTCTTCTTCCGTGAGATCGACATACACACGGCGGGCTTCGTACGGTGCCAGGAACTCGCCCGCCACATCGGTGATATCCAGGCGATAGATGATCGGACCGATAAGCTCCGGAAAGAGTTGCTCGCCGCCATCCGCACGCTCGGGTGTCGCTGTGAGCCCCAGGCGGAACGGTGCCAGCGCCGCATGCGCAGCTTCCATGTACGACGCGCCGGGTAAGTGGTGGCACTCGTCGAAGATCACCAGGCCATAGCGATTGGCCCACTTCTCCAGATGAATGTACGCCGAGTCATAAGTGGTGACCGTGAGCGGGCGATACTCGAAGACCCCCGCACCGACCATGCCGACCTCGATGCCGAAGGCCCGCTCCATCTCCCTGGCCCACTGCACCATCAGATCGATCTTCGGCGTGACTACGAGCGTGGGCCGCCCGACCTTCTCGATGCACATCATGGCAGCGAAGGTCTTGCCCGTTCCCGTGGGCATGACGACCACACCGCGCCGGGTCTTGGCCCAGGCTTGCACTGCGGCGCGCTGGTACTCGCGTGGTTCCCGCTCCGCGTTCAACTTCCAGCCGGTCTGTTCGATGGGCCAGCCACGGGCGGTATCCTCGTAGGGCAACTTCTCACGGATGAGGTGCTCCACAATCGCCCGGTAATGCCGCCCCTGTGCCCGATGGAGCAGACCGCGCGGGTCGAACAACACACCAGGCAAGCTAGCCGGGACAAAGCCGTTTGGCCCGCCGGACACGATCACCGTGCCACCGTCGTACTTGAGCTGAATTGGCGTGTCGTCCATGGCACGATTATGACGCGATGTCGGAAGGTTGACCAGCCAGGCATCGGGTATGATTGTGAGAAAACCGCGTTCGGCGCGACGCGCACCCCCTGCGGCGGGGAGTAACTGTTGGAGGGCAACTGATGAGTTCGGGTCGATCGGCCGGGATCTTGCGACAGCTTGAACAACCCGGGCTCCCCGATCCGGTGATGCTCGAGCGCTTTGTTCTCTACGACGATCAAGCCGCCTTCGGCGAGATCGTGCGCCGGCATGGGCCTCTGGTCTGGGCAACCTGTCGCCGGGTTGCTGGCCACAACCAGGATGCCGAGGACGCATTCCAGGCGGTCTTCCTGGTGTTGGCACGGAAAGCCGCAACACTCCGCGAACGAGCCTTATTGGGGAACTGGCTCTATGGCGTCGCGGTTCGGGTCGCACGCAGAGCACGGCTAGCGGCGAGTCGCAGGCGGGGCCGCGAGGTTCAGGTACCACTGATGCCAGACCCACCCGCACCACCCCCACCCGAACTGTTCGAAGTTTCCCAAGCGATCGATGAGGAGTTGGCCGCACTTCCGGCGTGGTACCGCGACCCGATCGTGCTGTGCGATTTGCGTGGCGTCTCGAGAACCAAGGCTGCGGAGTTACTCGGAATCCCGGAAGGGACACTTTCGAGCCGATTGGCCAACGGACGCAAGAAACTGGCAGCGCGGCTGCTAAAACGTGGCGTATCGCTCTCGGTGGCCGCGATTCCTGGAGTTCTGGCAACCGTTGCACGGGCCACGGTTCCGCAATCCTTACTCACTTTGGCAAGTTCCATACCCCACGCGGCCGTGTCCAGCACGATTGCCGCACTTACGACAGGAGAACTCTCGATGAGGTTACTGTGGCTGATGGGCACGGTGTGCATGGCCGCCGGTGTCGTTGGAATCGCGTATGCGGCCCAACAACCGCAACCGAACAAACCAATCACGAGCAAGAACAAACCGACCACGGCACGGGTTGAGCCGGCACCCAATTCCAAACCCGAAGCAGACGACAAACGAGCCGACAAGCAGGAGTATACAACTTCCCCGAAGCTGATGAATGCGTTCGATCTGAATATGAAATCGACCTCGAGCGTGATGTGGAACCGTGATGGAACGTTGATGGCAATCCAGGGTCGAGGACCTGCCCGTCGGGCTGATGCCAAGCAAGATGCCACGGCGACCGAGCCAATTATCATGGTGATCCCGTTGGGCAAAGGGGATGGTTCGTGGTTGGGCATCCTCAGCACCAGAGATCAGTTAATCGGTTTCACGAACAGCGGCAAAGGGCTGATGACTGCGATCCGCGAATACGAATTGGTGAGCGGGAAACATGCAATCACGTTTTTGGAACCAGAACCCGAGCGTGGGGGGGGGACGACATATCAGAAACCCAGCCAAACTGTGGCGCTTGATTCCACGATGTCTCGTGGCATGTACTTCTCGCCGGACATGAAGACTTTTCGCTCGATTGAGTTCGACCGCGATGGCGCTGGCACGGCGAAGAAGCTCTCAATCCTGGAGATCGATGCCAATACGGGCAAGACGCTCAAGACCCTGATGACCCACCCCTACGTGGAACACTGGCTCTCGCCAGATGGCAAGCTCTTCGCCTTCTTCGATAACCCGGAAGTTGGCAAGGCCACCAAGTTCGTGATCTACGATGTGGATCGTGCTGAGGAAGTCACGACGATCAAGCTCCCGGAACCCACCAACAAATTGCCCGATAATTTCCCGGGCGGTCGGCCCGGTGGTTTCGGTGGGCCGTCCGGTGGTTTCGGTAGCCCAAACAGACAACTCACGAATTCTCTCACGTTCTCGCCAAATGGTGAACGTGTTCTCATCACATACGGTTTGGGCGAAGTCGTTATTGCCAACACCAAAACAGGGGCAACATTCCCCGCTCTCAAAGAGTTAGTTGGAATGGTTCAGCCGTCGAGTGTTTCATTCTCGGGTGATGGGCAACTCATCGCGATTTCGGGCCTCACCACCGCCGTCCCCACTCTTGATGATTTCAGAGGAAATCCAAGAGCAAATCGAGAGCGGAGTTTTCTCACAGTCTGGGAAACCAATTCCGGAAAGCTCTTGAAGAGTTGGGACGGACAGGCCAAAGTTCTGTTCAACCCCGTGCGGCCCGTTTTGGCGATCCTGGAACGAAACGGCAACGATAGCCGCCTGGGCTTCTGGGATTTTGCGGCCGAACCGGCAAAGAAATAAGCCGCTCGCTTGACGATTCTGGCTCCGGGTGCGAATGTGAGAGCACTTCACCCACCCGGAGCCGCACAATGTCGCAACTCACACTTCATGCCACCACGGCCGCAGATCTGATGAGCCGGGGGCCGGTCTCACTGCACGCCTCGGCCACTGTTGAGGATGCCACGACATTTCTCACGGAACGCACGTTTGGGGCCGCCGTCGTCATCGATGATGCTGGGCATGCCTTGGGTGTGGTGACCAAGACCGATGTGCTTGTTCACGCTCGGCAACGTCGCCCGGGGCTGGAACCGGACGATACGCCGGTCACGGATGTGATGACACCCGCGGTCTTCTCCGTTCGGCCCGAAACGCCCGCGAGTTCAGTTGTCGAGCAGCTTCTGGTTCTGAATGTGCATCACCTGTTCG
>JBGTAO010000254.1:0-4907 GCA_041749835.1 Gemmata sp.
TCGACATGGATTGCCCCTGAGCCCGGAAAACCGTGTTGCTTCTTGAACAGCCCGCAGAGTGAGCAGAGGGCGAAAACGTTTGAGCGGCCCGAAGCTCTCGCCTGGCTCACTCAAACGAACGCGAGCACCGCCGCAACACCACCCGCCAGGATGATTGCAATAAAGGCGAGCCAGCGCGTGAGGTAGCCCTTGGTCCATTCGTCGGCTCGCAAGAAGAACAGCCCCGCCAGGGCGACGACGGTGAGCCCGCTGAAGACCCGGAGCATCATTGCGATACGTTCACGGGTTCGAAGCTCCCGAATCTGGACGGCGGACAACTCGATATCGTACTCCACGAAGACCAGGTTCGAAGTGATCCCGTGGGCGGCGAACTCTTCTCGCTGTTTCGCATCGAGTGGGCGGACACTCCGGCTGTCACGGCGAACGAACTCGTTCTTGACCTCGTTGCGAGTCGGGCGATAGGCCACTGGCGGATCGAGTTCAGCCAGGCGGCGCTGGATCACATCTCGGGCAATGGTCAGCGTGTCTTCTTCCGCTTCATTCTCCGACGCATAGGGCAACGAACTCACCACGTGATCCTTGATCACGGGGACTGGCCCGGGGCGTGGGTAGACTTTGGGCGTGTTCGATTGGCTCACCGGCTGAATGGGGACGACCGTAGCTTGTGGCGGTTCCGCTTGCCCGGGCGCGGGAGATGGCACGCTCTTCTCGGTTGAGAAGCCGTTCATGATCGCCATAAGGGTGTTCATCGGGATTGTTGATGTCACAACTTTGATGAACCCGTTGCCGCGGCTCTTGTGAGTGCTCATTCCCAATACTTCCGCCTGAGCCGTGGCCGCGCCAGTCACACCATTGAGTGCGAGCTTCTCGACTTGCTTCCGGGCTTGCTCGGGCTTCGTGCCGCTGGCACCGCCCGGTGCTGGTACGCGCCGGCACCCCGTTCCAACGAGCACGGAGAGCAGCAGCGCGACAAAGACCAGACTACGGGACATGGAACTCCTCCAGGGCGAGGGAGGCCGGGCGGCATCGCTTCCATGCCGCCCGAGCCTCCGAATCGCAGGGGCACTTCACCCCCATCCAATGCCTGACGCTCGCTCACACATAGCTGGGCCGAGAACGTGAACGAACCAATGACCTTGCGGTACTCGCAACTGGAGCCGGGCCGGACCAAGGACTTGTGACCTGGATGGCCACAGCGGCGATCATCAACGGGGCGACCCCCAACATGGCCGGGGAATACTCCCAGGGCCACAGAAACAGGAACACCGACGCCCAGAATGTGGCCGCAAGAATGGGAACGATTCGCACCCGCTCGCGGCGTTTGCGATCGGTGGCCGGCCACCATCGGCAGGCCGCCGTGGCCAGGCCAAAGTAGAACAGGTAGCGCATTCCCGTGGAGAACACTTCCGGGCTCACACGGTGGCCGGTGACTAACACCAGATCGTGCGAGGAAGCCGTCGAGGTGCCCGTGGGTACCGTCCAGCCTTCGAGCCAGAACGCCAGTGCTCCGAGGCCCAGGCCCACAAACAGTTGCAAGGCCCGACGACCCCACGGATTCTGATCGTTCCGCCGCGGGATTCGCCCCAATAAGAGCAGCCCCCACGTTAAGAGTGTGGCGAGCAAAAAGACGCGCGCCAGTACCGACCATGGGGTCTCGGTTCCCAGGAGTGCAAAGGGAGCCGTGCAGGCCGCTGTTACAACCGGAGCCAGCGCGAAACCGTATGCCAGCTCGGTAAGCCGCTCGCGGAAGGTGCCCGGGACCGCGTTTGTTGCTGGTGATGTGGGTTTGCTGACGGCACGCGGAAGCGGCAGTTTCTCGTCGACCACGGTATCAGCAGTCACGGGCCGGGCATCGAGCAACGAACGCAACGTGACGGTGGGTGCCGTCTCGCGCCGTGGTTCGCCACCAAACACGGATTCAACTGCCTGTGCAAACTCCAGGATCGTGGCATACCGCTTGGCGGGGTCTTTCTCCAGTGCCTTTGCCAGAATTGGCCGCATCGGTTTCGGGGCTTTGTTCACATCCGGGACATCGAGTTGATGCTTCATGAGCACTTCGGCAGGCGTCTCACCATCGAACGGCGGGTGGCCGGTCAGCATCTCGAAGAGGATGACACCACAGGCATACACATCGATGGAACGGCCGTAGTTGCCGTTCTTGATCTCGGGTGCCATGTAGTGAGGCGTGCCCACACCGCGCGTCGCTTCGCCACGCTCGCTGGCACTCATTCGCCGGGAAAGGCCGTAATCGCCAATCTTGAGGTTGCCATGCTCAACGAAGACATTGGCCGGCTTGAGATCACGATGAACCACGCCCTGATCGTGCAGATACCCAACTCCGCGCGACAGTGCGGCGAACCATTCACGAATCAGCTCCGAGGGCAACCCATTCGGATGGCGGTTGATCACCTGAGCCAGTGATTCGCCGAAGACATACTCCATGACCACCCACTTCTCGCCACGCGAGTCGGAGCGGAGGTCGTACAGGTGGACGAGATTGGGGTGCTTGAGGTTTAAGCAATGACCAATGCCGCGAAGCTCGGCGTCGGTATGGCCGCGCAACAACTTCAGCGCAACTTCCTTTCCACCATCACTTATTGCGAAATAGACTTCGCCAAAACCACCCTGGCCCACGCCTCGCTTGAGCGTGTAGCCATCGAGTGGTCGCTGACCCGATCGGAAAGTGAACTTGAGCACGGCCATTCGCTTGTCCCTCGGCCGGAGCGCACCGCGTCCGCACATCTGTGATTCGGAGCCGCCGCACGGATCTTCACGGCAATCCACCAACACCGTCCATTATAACGTCGCCCCACTCGCAATGCGTGGTTCGTTGCATCAGAGATTTCGAAGCGCTTGCAGTGGCGGACCACGGGCACCTCACCTGCAAGGCAGGCACCGTCGAGACGTGATAGCAGGTGACTCGATTGCCAGAGCAGCTCCGTAGCAGGAAGCGCGAGCGAATTCCTGGGCGAGAGTTCGACCGAGGATTCGGCACAATCCGTACAATTCATACCGAAAGCGATTGTTCCACATGCTCACGGCTGATATTTTATACCATAACTCAAGAATTTGTGCTGCTTCAGCACATCATGGAGTCGCCCCCCCATGTTTCTCACCCGCTTCGCTGGCCGTATTGCGGCTGGTCTGCTGACTGCTATTGGCTTACTGGTGTCATCCGGCTCCGCACGGGCCGATATGCTCATCATCTCGGGTGGTGGCACTGCCACACATCCGGCGTCGTTCACGGGATCGATCGAAGTGATCCCTGGTTCGAACACCTCGGCCACCATTCGCGTGACACTCACGAATACCACCGTGAACAGCGCCGCCTTCCCCACGGCCGCCAACGGTTTCCTGACCGGTTTCGGCTTCAATGATCCGAACACCTATAGCCAGGGCAACATCAATGGTGTGACCTCCTTCAGCGCCAGTTACACGCCCGAGAGCGGCCAGAGCTTCCAGCTCATTAGTGGCTCGAACGCCAACCTGGGTAACATCTTCGGGAAGTTCGATTACGGTGCCTCGGTGGGGAGCACCCTGCACACCAGCGGTATCGCTTCCAACGGCCTGGCTGCGGGCGAGACGGGCATCTTTACCTTTGTCGTCAGCGGAACGGGTTTACAGAACCTCACCGCACAAACGCTGATGAACGCTTACAGCACCGGTGGGAGCCAGAACAACCCGTTCAGCGTCCGCTTCAGCGGCATCGACACCACGGGGCTTCCTCACGGTGGCGATGGCAACAAAGTGCCCGTCACATCGATCACCAAACCCGTTCCAGCACCGCGCCGGAACTTGCTCTGGCGGGTATGGAGGTTGTGAGTATGTTGATTTGTCGAGCCAATCGTAGAAAGTTTGGCTGTGCCAAAACGTAATCACGTGAAGTTGAATTGCCTTGTAACAACCGCGGGTGGTTACGGGAATGAAACAGGACTGACATCAGGAGGAATAGCCCATGCGTCATTTAATCGTTTCACTTGCAACGATTGCAGTCACCGCGCTCGCAGTGTACCCAGCCAAGGCAGACTTTGTTGCTAACAGCACTGCTTATTTTCAAGCGAGTGGCGTTTCGACCGAGGGGATTGGCGACTTCGAAGGCAAGATCGAGGTTCAAAACATCTCCAGCACTTCGGCCGTGATTCAAGTCACGATCACGAACATTAGTCCCGCCGCAAATGGTGGCTTCATCACCGGGTTCGCTTTCAACAACCCAGCCAGCACTACGAACGGGAACATCACCAATGTAACGAGTTTCAGCCAGTCGTATAACCCTGAGGGGGCTCCGCCTGCCAATGTCATGTCGCTGAGTGGTGGTAGCAGCGACCCAAGTAAGAACTTCAACAACAACATCAGTGGTAGCCCCTATGGGAGCTTCGATATTGGTGCTGCCGTTGGTGGCGATCTGCTTGGCGGGGGTGCACCCCAACCGGGTATTGAAGTCGGCCAGACTGGCGTATTTACCTTCAATGTTACAGGTAGTTATCTGAACCTGCTGACAGCGATGGGCATCATCACGGCGTCAAGCACAGATGGCACCGCGGGAATGATCGTTCGCTTCCGCGGCTTTGACGATGGTGGAAGCGACAAGGTCATCTCTGGGCAAGTCTCGGGAGCAGAAGTTGTTCCGGCACCGCCGGCGGTTGTGCTCGCGGGTATTGGACTGGCGGGTTGCCTCTTTGGTCGCTCGCTGCGTCGCAAGCCGGTCACTGCCCAGAACTGACCGCGCCACAACAGGCGAGACCCCATCTTGAACCACCCGGAAGCAACCCTCCCGGGTTTTGTTTTGCGCCGACAGCCGTCAGGGTCTTTCAAAGTAGCTGAAGGACGACACGGGTTACGAGTTTGACCGCTTCTTGTGGTACGGCAGCGAGTCGGCGGAACGCCGCAGCGATGTTGGTCTCGCCGCT
>JBGTAO010000255.1:0-2924 GCA_041749835.1 Gemmata sp.
CAAACTTGATCCGGTCGAGGCGTTTCGGGCCGATCAGCTCGACATCTTACCTTATGTTCCCACAGGTGAGTTGGACCGCTACCAAAGCCCTGAGTCCGGGCTGGCAAGCAAAGTGCAAGTTGTGACGGCGGCGAACAATCGTCGAGTGAACATGCTGGCAGTCAACCTGCGGCGGCCTCACCTGCAGAGTAAGCAACTCCGCCAAGGATTGTCGCTGGCGATCGACCGCGACGACATACTCCGGGAGGTGTTTCGCGCCGGTAAGGCCGAGTACCATAAACCGATGACTGGGCCATTTCCTCCCGGTTCCTGGGCGGTCAACAAAGGGGCCGCACCTCAACCGCTCTTGAATCGCAACTTGGCCCTCGCGCGGATGAAGGCCTATCTCGCAGATGCTGGTGCGAAAACGGATCTTGAGCTGCTCTACCCGGATGATGATCCGCAAGCCGCAGCAGCCTGCACCCGAATCAAGGCTGATGTGGAAGGACTATTTCGAGACGTGGAAGGCGGCCGCAAGATCGTGGTGAATCTGCAACCATTACCAATGCGACAGTTGTTGGTTCGAGTGCAAGATGAGCATCGCTTCGACCTGGCGTATGTTCCATTCGATTACCCCGATGACTGGTATCCTTACGCACTCGGAAGTGCGCTCGATGGAAATGCCTCGGGGCGTGGCGGGAGGAACTGGTTCGGGTTTCTGTCGCGTGAGACGAATCCTGACGCGGATGATCAGCGGCTTGGCCAACTCTTGAACGAGCTTCGGTTGTATCGCGATTTCTCCGGTCGTATCGTCCCGCTTACAATCGAAGTGGGGAAGCTGTTCAATGAGAGTTTGCCATTCATCCCCTTGTGGCAGCTCGATCGGCATATGGTGGTCCACAATGCCCTCAAGGTGTATGTGGACGACTCCCCGAATCCGATCCACCCTCGGCTACTGGACCCGAATGTGCTGTTCCAGGGAGTTGCCCGCTGGCGGTTGGATTGAGTTGATGTGGAAACGGCAACGAGCTGGTTGCTCGGCTACAACGGAAGGTCGTTAGTCGCCGGTGCCGTCGAACAGCGGTGTGATCACACTGCCCCGATTGAGCTGCACCGGTCGATTGAGTCGGTCGCGAACCTCTGCATGGGGGTCAATCCCCAGTGCTGAGTAGAGCGTAGCTCCAATATCATCGGGTGAATACGGTGTCGTGGCGGGATAGGCCGCAGCCTTATCACTCTTACCGATAACTTGCCTACCCCGAATACCACCACCAGCAAACAGCCCGCTAAAGCAAGATGCCCAGTGCTCGCGCCCGCCCTGCTTGTTGATCTTTGGCTCGCGTCCAAACTCGCCGATCATCATCACGATCGTGTCGTCCAGCATCCCTCGATCGTGGAGATCGTCCAATAGCGCAGAGACTCCAAGATCAATCGGTGGTAACAAGTCCTTCTTCATCCGCTTGAACAGATCACCGTGATTGTCCCAGTTCTGCACCCGGCCCATGTTCGCCTGGACAACGGGAACGCCTGCCTCGACAAGACGCCGGGCCAGGAGAATCGATTGGCCAAACGCATGCCGTCCATACTTATCGCGGGTTGCGGCGGGCTCCTGTTGGAGATCGAACGCTTTGGCGACCTTTCCCGAAGTCAAAACCGCCAACGCTTGATTCTGTTGATCGCTCAGCTTGCGCGTCTCGGTGCTCTCGGTGAGCCAACGCTGTTGCTGGTTCACCGCATCGAGCAGTGCCATACGGTCGCGCATTTGATCCACATTTAGCCCTGGAGCCGGTCGAA
Source organism: Gemmata sp. (assembly GCA_041749835.1). Classification (GTDB taxonomy): domain Bacteria; phylum Planctomycetota; class Planctomycetia; order Gemmatales; family Gemmataceae; genus Gemmata. The sequence continues at coordinate 1,774 of JBGTAO010000255.1, forward strand.
GGTTCTCGATCTTGAAATTGGGGCGGTTCGGGTCTTCAGTCACTTGCATGATGTCGTGCTTCGGACCCAGGAACCCGGCATACTGGCCCGGCCAGAGAAGCGGCCCTTCCATGAGGTACGTTGGGAGGTTCACTCCGACCGGCGTACCCTCAGGCGGATTTCGAAAGTAACTGATCCCGGCAGCGTAGTTGGGGTAATCATCGCGGCTGGCGATCTTGTCGAAAAAAGCACCGGGTTGCGTCTGACCGGTGAGCACATGATGGGTGGCCACGAGGTGATTATTCTCGCGATGTGACAGCGAACGTACCACGGCATAGCGATCGGAACGTGCTGCTAGTTTCGGGAGATACTCGCACGCCAGTAAGCCCGAGGTGCGTGTCGCAATCGACTTGTATTCTCCGCGAATCTCGTTGGGGGCATCGGGCTTCGGGTCAAAGGTTTCAAGATGGCTGGCCGCACCAGTCAAGAAAACAATTATCAACGACTTGGGCTTCTTGCTTCCCATACCGAGCGATGGCTGCGTACCACTGGCGCGTCGAGTTTGGCCCAGACCAAGCCCAAGGAGCCCGGAATAGCCAACTTGAATAAGCTCACGGCGTGTGATGCCAATGCGATGGCGATGGGGCTGAAACAAGAGTGATCCTCGGAACGAGGAATGGTGGTATACTCGGACAATATAGTTGTATTAGACCAACTCTTCCGACAGGAGCAATTACAATTCCTTGGGCTTGAGCGATACGCCCCAAGGAACAACCGCACCCCAATCAGGTGCGGGTATGACGTGGAACTGCGAGTGTCATGGCGTTGTCCACCTAACACCAAGGATTTACTTCTTGCTCGCAATGGCCTTGCTCGCGGCTTGTGCGGCTTTCCCGAGCTTGCTCTTCTTGTCGGCACTCTTACTGATCTGGCGGAGTGTCGGAAGTGCTTCTTTCGCGCCAGAGCCCATCGAAGCCAGACCACGCATCGCTCCGATTTTCACCGACTCGTCTTCATCGGGATTCTTGACGAGTTTGAGCAATGCCGGTACAGCCTTGTCGACTGGTTCATCACAGGCACCCAGGCAGAGCGCGGCGGCTGCACGAATGCTCGCATCCTTATCCTCAAGGGACTTGTAGATGTATGGCAAGGCGTCGCTCACCAGTGATCGC
>JBGTAO010000256.1:0-6753 GCA_041749835.1 Gemmata sp.
GCGGACAGGAACCGTTGAAGGATGTGCCGTTGGTCGGCGGATAAGTGGATTGTAATCTTGTGCTTGGGAGTCATACCGAGATACTCCTGGGGATCAGGAGCATCCTGGCGCATTCCAGATGAGCTGCAATAGACCACTAGCTGGCACGCAATCTCTCGCCGAGGCGGCGCATTCCTTCGGCCACACTCACCTTTGGCTCATATCCGAGATCACGCCTGGCCGCCGAGATATCGTACCAGTGCGCGGTCGACATCTGCACCGCGACAAAGCGCGTCATGGGTGGCTCGCCCGGAAGGCGCAGCCCCCAGTAGAGCCATTCCAGCACACCGCCCGCAAGTCGAGCCTTCCACGCCGAGACCGTGCGCGACACCGGTGGCAACCCGGCTTCACCCAACACGCGATCGATGAATCCCCAGAGCTCGACCGGTTCGCCGTTGGAGATGAAGTACGTTTTCCCTGCCAGCGGCGAACCGACGTCGAGGCGATTGCCCGCAAGCAAATGGGCATCGGCGACGTTGTCGATGTACGTGGCATCGACCATCACAGGGCGGGTGCCGATGCGGCGCAGTTTGCCCGCGCGGGCTCGCTCCAGAATTCGGGGAATGAGGTGCGGATCGCCCGGTCCCCAGATGAGATGCGGCCGCAGCGATACCGTAGCAAGCTTGGGGCCGTTCGCTGCCAGTACAGCTTTCTCGGCCACGGCCTTGGATTCCGGGTAGTAAGCGTCGAAGTGCCGTGGATAGGGCAGCGATTCATTCGCACCTTCGACATCACCACCCGAATGCACCACACTCGGCGTCGAGGTGTAAACCAACCTGCGGACGCCGTGCTTTTGGCATGCCGCAATCACGTTCTCGGTGCCGGTCACGTTCGTGCTAAAGAAGTCGCGCCGTCGCCCCCACACACCCGCCTTGGCCGCGACATGAAACACAATATCGCAACCGGCAACGGCTTGATCGACCGCCGGCGCATCGGCCAAATCGCCCAGTACCTGCTCGACACCCAGTCCGTCGAGCCACGGGTAAGCCGACCGCGTGAGCGAACGCACTTTGTCGCCGCGCTGGCGCAGTAACCGAACGACCGAACCACCCAGAAAGCCACCACCACCGGTCACCAGGGCTTTCATGGAGTCGCCTCCGGTTTCCAGCGCCGACCCAGTTGCTTGTCTGCCCACACGGCGAGTTTCTCGCGAAAGATCTTTGAATTATGGCGAACATCAACCGGGAAGCCCGGGTGGCGTAAGAAGGTCGTGATTCGCTGCGTGTGGTCGAATCCGCAACCGATCTTGCGGAGCCCCATCTCGATGTCTGACCAACTCATCCGGCGATACTTCACATGGCGCGTCGCGTTCGCGGTGCCCATGACTTCCACGCAAAGGACCGGGTACGTCACGCCACTGCGGGCCACACCGACCAGTGCCGTGCGCGCGACTCCGACCGCGGTATTGAAGATCGGTTCGATCATGTCGGTGTAAAGCGTCCCGTGTGCGGTCACCACGCGATGCGACTTGCGGCCACAGAACCAGAGGCGGCCTTCGTCGTCGAGGTAACCCACATCCCCCATACGGTGCAACAACTCGCTCGTGTGCAGATCGCGGATTTTGGCGAGCCGTGTAGCTTCCGGTCGGTTGTGGTAGGCGAGCGTCACAACCGGGCCGCGCACCACGAATTCCCCGATCTCACCGGGTGGCAGTGCGAGGCTCCCACTCCATTCAGGAATCGGCTCATCGGAGATCGGAATCACCGCGATACTCATACCGGCGACCGGCCGTCCGACACAGACCCCACGCCCCTGTTCGGTCAACAGGCGAGTCGCGCCGAGGATCTCGCGGCTCCCGATGTTGGCGACCGGCAGCGCTTCCGTGGCCCCGTAAGGTGTGAATACTTGAGCAGTGTCAGGAAGCAATGGGAGAACTCGCTCGATAGCTCGCGCGGAAGCAGGAGCCCCGGCCGAGATGACCCGCCGCAGGGTCGAAAGGGTTGCCGTCGCTGCGTGAGTTGTGGTGGCTTCTCCAACGGGTTTCGCAGGGGTTTGGTTGATCCAATCCCCCAGCCGACGAATAACCGCAGGTGAGCCGAACAGATTGGTGGCACCAAACTGGCGGATCTGCGCCATTGCCTTCTGCGGGTCGATGCTCGCCGGTCGCGCGGGGTTCATGTCCGGAATCACGCAGGTCATGCCCAGCGCCGGGCCGAAGAGCGCGAACAGCGGAAACGTGCACAGATCGATCTCGCCGGGCTCGATGCCGTAGGTCCGCCGGATGGACTCCACTTGTGCCGCAAAATTGCCATGCGTGTACTCGGCACCCTTGGCCACACCGGTGCTACCACTCGTAAAGAGGATGGCCGCTGGCTCGTCGCCGGGGACTGCCGGAATCGCAAACGCCCCCCGCTCGTGGCCGTCAGCACGGAGTTGTTCCAGGGATGTGGTGCACCAGTACCGGCGGTTACCGACGTTCACCGTGGTGCGAATGGTTCGGCGACCCCAGCGCAGAATTCGCCGGGCCGTGTGTGCTTTCGGAATCCCGATGAACGCTTCCGGTTCCGCTTCACTCAGGCATTTCCCCAGATTACGCACCCCCATGCCCGGGTCGATGAGCACGGGAATTGCCGTGATCTTGAACAGCGCAAAAGTGACCGCAAAGAAATCGGGGCACGGTGGCACCATCAGGGCCACGCGGGTTCCTCGGCCGATACCGCTCATCATCAGACCGTGAGCGATCGCATCGACATCGGCGTTCAACTCGGCGAACGTGATCGCACGGTGCTCGGTCGCACCACTGGGTTGCACCGGGGCCAGCGGAGAGTAGATCGCCACCTGGCTGGGGTGCTCGGTCGCCATCTGGGCCAGATGCGCAGCAACGTTGATGAGGGAATCGGACATGCGGCATTCGGGGGACAGCAACAGCAGGAACGCCTGCGGGGTTCACAGAGAAGCTCCAGACGATCGGTTCAACCCCGCCCCAACGGGTGCTGTGTCAGGAACTCCTGCACTCGCCCGATGACTTCAGTAGTCGCGTCTTCGAGCAGGTAATGCCCGCAGTCGGGCCAGTTGACGGTCTGAGCGTGGGGGAAGTACCGCTGCCATTCGGCCAGGAAATGGCGATCGAATACGAAATCCTTCATACCCCACAGCAGTAGGGTGGGCACCTGGGCAAACTTTGTCAGTGACAGCGCGGTGTCACGAACAATGTCGTACCCGGGATCCGATTTTTGCAGCGGGATCGTCTGCACGAACTTGAGCACCGCGATGCGATGCTCGGGCGTATCGTAAGGTTGCAAATACATCGCATGCACATCGGGCGGCAACGGTTGGCGTGTCACACACCAGCGGGCGGCCGCACGGCAAAAGGCGTTCTTCTGGAGAATGAGCCAGGCACCCAGGCGGGTGTTCCGCCCCAGTTGTAGCGTTCGGGGCAGTCGCTTACTCGTTGGAAGTAGGAACGCGCCGGTGTTCGAGGCGATGATGCGCCGGATCCGCTCGGGGTGACGCGAGGCGAACGCCATGCCGATCATGCCACCCCAGTCGTGGAGAACCAGTGTCAGGTTCTCGCGCAATTCGAGGTGTTCAAGCAGCGCCTCCAGATCGTCGACGCGCGACTTCAGCGAGTAATCATAGCGTGATTCGGGTGGCTTGTCAGAATAGCCGCAGCCGATGTGATCGGGCACGATGCACCGGTGTGTGCCCTGTAACGCCTGCACGAGATTGCGGTAGTAGAAGCTCCAGGTCGGGTTGCCGTGCAGCATCACGACGGGATCGCCCGAGCCTTCGTCGAGGTAGTGGATTTCGCCGGCGGGCCGGGAAAAGCGCTGACCACGGAACGGATATTCCGGGTGCGGAGGTGAGTGGTTCGGCTCGGGTGAGGGCATCGTTGCGGTCGCCTCTTCGACAGGCACGCGATCGCGGTCAGGCACGCGCTCACCCCTACCATTCCAGCCCAAGCATCAGGCAGTTGAGCCCACTCCCGATGCCCAGAAAGCCGACGTTGTCTCCGGGCCGCAGGAACTCGCGTTCCTCCGCAAGTGCCGCAGTCAGCGGGAGCGACACGGTGCCCATGTTCCCCAAGAACTCAAAGGTGCTGAAGTTCTTCTCGGGCGGAATACCGAACGCCTTCAGCATGGCATCCTGATGCCCAGCACCCACCTGATGGCAAATCACTTTATCGAGTTGATCGTGCTGCCAGCCGAACTTGTGCAGAAAGCTCTTCCAGGTGCGCAGCCCCAGATCGACACCATACTTGAGCACCTCGCCGGCGTGTGTCTCCATGAATGGGACCATCACGTGGCGAAGGCCGAAGTCGATGCTCCGTTGCACAATCGCCCCGGCCTGGTGGCCGAGCACCTTCTCGACCGTGGTGACCGTGGCCGGCAACAGGGATCGCATGCCCCAACGGCACAGCGCGTTGTACTGCGGCGCATTCTGGGTGACGCCACCGATCAGGCGACGGCGCTTCTGGCTCGAAAGTTCTTTCCCCACCACCAGCACCGCAACTGCGCCCGAACCGCCCGTGAGCGTGGCGATCGATTCTCGGAAAAACTCCATCGACTTCGCACGAACGAGATGGTCGATCACGTTCTCGTTGATCTCGCGGGCGGTCTCGGCCGAGACAACCAACCCCGCACGGGCCTGGCCCAGTTCAATGCGGTTGGCGATATCCACGATGCCGTTCAGTACGCCCAGACAGGCATTGCTGATATCGAAGATGGCCGCGTTCGTATTGATGTTCAACTCGTTGGCCACGATGCACGCGGTCGCGGGCTCGAACTGTTCGCGGCACACCCCGGCATAGATCAGGACATCGATATCCTGCCCGGTCAGCCCACCCGCGGTCAGTGCTTTCTTGGCCGCCGCAGTGGCACCCTGCGACAACTGATAGCCCGGTTCCCACCAGCGCCGTTCGTTGATGCCCGTGAGCAACTCGAGTTGCCCGGGGCTCATCTTGAGCGCCTGGTACACCGGCGCGAGGCGGGACTCGAGCTCCGCCGTCGAGACAACCACGGGTGGGAGTTCGTAGCCGATCGCTTCAATATGGACTTGCGAGTACTTCATGCGGCTCGGTTGTGGTCGAACAGTGCGGCGACTGGTGCGATCCAGCCATCCGGATACTACTCTAGGGTAAAGTCCTGCATCTGGTAGATGACGCGGCCATCGACAATCAGGAATCCGTTGGCGGTCATCTGGCGGGTAGCATCATCCGCACTTGTTACCTCTAACACAACAGAAACTTCTCGATCCGTTGGCAATACTTGGCCGCGGTAAACCCATGAGTGCGGGCGATTGCAGGAAACCGTCTGCCAGGGCTTCAGCGGATTCTCACCCCAGCGCTGCCACGCCACGAATTTCAGCAATTGCAAGAACGATTCAAGCCCCAACGAACCGGGCCAAACCGGGTCCTGGTAGAAGTGCGCCTGGAAGAACCAGAAGCCCGGATCGACCGCGATCTTGCCCACCACGAGCCCCAACCCCTTCTCTCCACCATCCGGCAGGAACGCCGAGATGCGATCGATCATACGCAGCATCGGCGCGGGGAATGGTGCCGTGTGCGGCAACACCGTCGTGAGCGCACGAGCCTGTTCCGCCTCGGTGGGCCAGGGAACTTTCGCTTCGCGGATTCCGACCTGATTGGCCAGCGCGGCATGCGAGAAGAACCCGAAGTAGGTGGTTCCCGTGTACACCTCGCCGATTCGATCGCGCACCGTCATCTCGTAATGCTGAATGATCATCCCGGCGGAGTTGGAGACGTTCGTCATCGTCACGCGGGTGGTCAGGCGGCCCGTTTGCGGTGTCACCTTGCGGAACAGTGTTCCTTTGCCACCGAGGTTCCGGAACGACAAATCCTGTGGGCTTGTCAGTGCGGAGCCGCAATAGGCCGCAAGCCAGCCACACGGTTGCAGCGCAATTTCGAGCAACACCGCGAACGGCATGTTCTCACAGCGGTTCGCCTCGAAGTACCACGCATCCGGAGGAACGGTGTACTGGGCTTCGCAGGCGGCCCCGCTCTTGAGCACAAACGGTTCACCGGTCACGGCCGTGATGCAATCCAGGAACTGGAACGGCGGGCCCGGCAACCGGGCAATCTTGCGCTCGTGATCGAATACACGGTACGGTTCGCCGAACGCTTCCGACGGCTTCCCGTTCGAGTACGCCATGATGGACGCGGAATCGTACAGCACGCTCGCAGGCGTAGCCGGAGGCGCTTCGCTAGCCCGCTGCCACGTGACCTCCAGTTGTTCGCGAGTCAGCCCGGACATCCGCAGACTCATGTTGCTGATTTCCACGATAGGTTTGCCATCCGCGTACATAAGGGCATCGGCGAGGCAGTACGCCTCGGGGTTGTAGCCGAGTTCCTTGACCGTCACTTCGTAGGTCACGGTGCGAGTGCTCGCGATCACCTGACCGCGGCACTTCAAGCGGCTGTTCACCCCCGGCAGCGGCTCGCACACCACATCCGCGGCTTCGCCGACCCAGCCCAGCCGCATGAGCAGTATCCGTAGGGTGTGCAGGCAGCACTCGTACATCAGTGTGCCGGGCATTACCATGTCGTCCACGAAATGGCACGTCAGAAACCAGTCGTTTGGGTGAATGTCGAACACGGCACGCACGAAACCAGTGCCGAATCGCCCACCGGTCGGGTCGATCAGTGGTACGCGATCCACCAGTCGGAGCATACCGCCGGGAATCGTGGCCGGCTGACGCAGCGGCAAGTTAGCGAAGTCGTGCCCGAACGCAGTTGCCAGAACGCCGGCACGCAGC
>JBGTAO010000257.1:0-1672 GCA_041749835.1 Gemmata sp.
TACTTGATGGGCGAGTAGTCGGTCGGCTTCAAGAAGACACTTTGCACGCCACCTTTGGGCTCGGTAAGGCTTCCGCCGCCCTTCACTTCGCTCGCCTTGCGCGCGGCTGCCCATGCCGGATCAGCGCCGAACGCCATGAACGATTTCCGGGCCGCCTCGGGGCTCTTGTGAGCCAGCAAATAGATCAACATCTTGTCGTCATCTTTCTCGCCCTTGAGCAGGTTCCAGTACACCACGTTCGTCATCCCGTACTTCTCGAACAGCTTGACGGTATGGTTTTTGAACCGATCGTTCAGGTGGCCCAGGTTACTGGGCGTCGCGGTGTAGGTGCGTAACTCGAAGACGCGGTCGTCGTCGCTCTTGGCCACCTTGAGCATGGGCGAGTAATCGGTCGCCACCACGAAGCGTTGTTCCACCTTATCGACGAGCTTTCCGTCCTTCTCGCTCTCCGTGAATGCCTTCTTCCAATCCGCATCGGCAACAAATGCCTTCCACGACTTGTCCCGCGCTTCCTTGCTGGGATAGCTCAGCACATAGATCAGCTTGTTCTCTTTGTTATCGAGCGGCGTGAAGTAGGCGACGTTGGTCATGCCGTGCTTCTCGAACAGCTTCATGGTGTGATTCTTGAAGCGGTTCTCCATCGCTTCGAACTTGCCCGGCGCGGCAGTGTACGTGCGAATCTCGTAGAGGCGGGTATCCGGTTCGGCGGCGACCGTACGCCCCGTGAGTACCAGGAGCGGAAGAAGGGCAATGGCTGCGACTAGCTGGCGCATGACGAACTCCAGGGGAAGAGGGACCGTGCAGTGAGCGTATGAGAGATGGCCAGTACGACGAGCCCCTGATGCCAGTATCCTCCGGTTCAGGGGCTCCACCAAAGTGGGTTACTTCTTGCGAATTTGCGGCAGAATGTCGGCATCCGCGTAGCGCTGGGGATCTTTCAGGAACCGTTGACGAGCGATGTCGTTGTAAAAGTAAATCTTCACGCCCTGGTATTCCGTCGATGGATCCTTTGCGGACACCTTGCGATCCTTCAACACCGGACAGAAAACTTGTTCGATCTCCCGTTTCGGCAAGTCCACCTTGGCTAATGCGGGCACGATTACCGGATCGAGATAGGCCGCCGGATCGCGTTTGAACTTGTTCACGCACTGATCGCAGCACAGGAAGATCTTCACCCCCTGGTATTGCACCGTGACCGACGATGCCGGGTCGATCTCGTCGCTTGTCATGATGGGGCAATACTTCTGGGCACCCGCGGCCGTTGGGGCTGGCGTGGATTTCCCATCGAGCTTCACCACTTCCACCGTCGAATGCGGACCACTCGGTCCCGCACCGGCAATCACGACGACCGTATCCCCGACACCCGGTACCAGACGATGAACGAAGCGGCTCTCGCTCGTGGTCCCAATCGGTTCCCACGCGGTTCCCTTCTCATTGAATGCGTGGAGTTTCTTGTCCGAGCTACTCAGGATGAGCTTCCCGTTCACGATTGTGGCTGCCGGGCTGAAACCAACACGATCCGTACCGGGGAATTCGGGGCCTTCGGACCATTTGCCACTCGGCACGTCCAGGACACTCACAGTCCGGACAGATTCGCCCGATTCCGTCAGCCCACCGATCACGTAGACCTTGTTGCCCAGAGCCGCAGCGGTCAGCGCGCGACGCTTGAACG
>JBGTAO010000258.1:0-5543 GCA_041749835.1 Gemmata sp.
GTCGCTGTTTGAGCCTTCGCACCCAGGATGGGCTGACCGAGTACTTCTGGGCGACGGCTGGTGTCTTCAAACCGGCTTTACAATCAGCCCACACCCGCTCACGCAAATCCATCGAGTATGCACGCATCGGAACCCCCAAAAGGATTCCATCCGTACTACCACAGCGGCTCAACTCGCGCTACAGCTTTCTCGAAACTGCTCTAGACCATGTCCGTCAATCGCTTCAGAGCCTCCCGATAGCGTTCCGCTGTCTTATCCACGACATCGGGCGGTAACTGCGGCGGTGGGCTAGCCTTATCCCAGTTTGTGGTTTCCAACCAATCCCGGACGAACTGCTTATCGAACGATGGCGGCGACATCCCCGTGCGGTAGGTGCTGCGTGGCCAGAATCGCGAACTATCGGGCGTAAGAACTTCATCGATCAGGATGATCTCGCCTGACGGTAAACGGCCCCACTCGAACTTGGTATCGGCGAGGATGATGCCACGAACCTCGGCATAAGCTGCGGCTCGCTGGTACACCTCCAACGTGCGATCGCGGAGCAGTTCGGCGGTGTCCTGACCCACGATGTTCGCCATCCGCTCGAAGCTGATGTTCTCGTCGTGCTTACCCCCCTCCTCTTTCGTGGCGGGAGTGAAGATCGGCCGGGGGAGTTGACTGGCTTCCTGCAATCCCGCGGGCAACGGGATACCACAGACCGTTCTGCTGGCTTGGTACTCCTTCCAGCCCGAACCCGCCAGATAGCCCCGAGCCACGCATTCCACGGGAACGACCGCTGTCTTCCGCACCCACATCGTGCGCCCCTCCAACTCCGGGGTTTGGAAGGCCGGGGGTAAGTCGGCTAACTGGGTACTGATGAGATGATGCGGCACCTGAAGCCAGTGGAACCAGAACACACTCAGCGCGGTCAGAATTCGGCCCTTATCGGGAATCCCATTGGGCATGACCCAGTCGAAGGCACTGATGCGATCGGTGGCAACAATCGCCAGCGAATCGCCCAAGTCGTAGACATCGCGGACTTTACCGCGCCGGCACGGGTACCCGGCCACGTCGCTTTGCATCAGAGAAACAGAAGACATGCGTGGGATCCCCACCAGGAGATAGGGCAACAACAGGTGTCCAGACAGAATACGGACCCGCGGGCTACCGATCACAACTCGCGCAGTTCGGGTTGACGCCGCGAGCACCTGACGGAAGAATCCGCCCTCATGGGCATCGAGTCGCCGAATCTCCGGCTGACAGTCGATCACGGGAATGCCACGCTGTGGCTGGGCTTCCCGGGAGAGCCCGCGAACGCGCTCGACTTACCACGCCTTCAGGAACTAAGCCTCGCCCTGAAATGGCTCTCCAAGAAGCGGAATATCCGGGTACTAGTCGTGCGGTCGGCCAATCCGGCTGGCTTCTGTGGCGGACTGCGGCCGGAAGTCCATGCCGGGCTCGCTCACTCGACCGATCGTGCCGCCTTCGCGTGGTTCGGGCAACAGGTTCTCGATCAACTCGCCCGGCTCCAAGTTGTGACACTCGCCGCGATTGAAGGTTCTTGCCTGGGTACGGGCTTTGAGCTAGCGCTTGCCTGCGATTACCGGTTTTGCGTGGCTCGTGCGACCACACACCTCGGCTTCCCCGCTCGGCACGCCTATTTCGGGGGAAGTGCCCGTGTGAAGGAGTTGGCGGGCCGTCGCGGCACCGAGCTGTTACGATCCGGCGACACGATCTCGGGCCGGGAGGCTCGCAAGATGGGGCTGGTCGATGTCGCCAGTTGCGAACGGCGAGCCAATTTGGAACTGCAAGGCCTACTGGACCGGTTGGAAACCCATCTGGTGAAACCGAGGCGGCGTCACTCGGAGAGCGAGCGAGCCACAGAGCGCCGGGACTTCGCGGCACGACCGCTGCCGCGCGTGGAGCGGCCACCCCACTTTCCCAGCATCAACCCGGATGCTGCGTTTCCCGAGATTGTCGGCATCTGGGGCGATGATGCCAACACCACTCGTGTGGCGACCGAAGCCGTCTTGCGGGGCGGACAGGTCGTCGTGTGCGGGAACCGTTCGGGGATCTTTGACGGCATCGCACGGGCACTCACACGGGGGTTCATTACGCCCCTGGAAGCGGAGCAGGCACGACTGCGGGTGCGAGCGTCGGACACCCTTGAAGGCTTCGACCGGGCGGGACTCATCCTGGTTGTCGAACGCGAGAACGTGTTTCGCCTCGCGGCCGTGGTGCAACCTCGTGCCATCATCTGTGCCGTCACCTCGGGGACCACTCCGCTGCCCACACAGCCCGTGATTCCGTTCCCCTATCCCCGCCGACTCTTACGGCTGGGGTTCTTCGATGTGAATCGTGCAGCCCTGTTCCCCAGTGCTGCCACCGACACGGATACTCTTGCGACCTTGTCCGCGTGGCTCAGGCCATTCGGGTTGGAAGCGGTCGTCTTCCCCGTGGCCGCGCGACTGCTTCCGCGGGCCGCCTGATCCGCACCAACTCCGGCGCGTGCATACCATATCTGGCATGAGTTCCGCCAAACTTCCCCCCGCTCGGCAACGCATTGCCCCAATCACCGAGATTCTGGCGGCGCTCTATCCCGAGGCCGTTTGTGCGCTCACGCACGCGAACCCCTTGCAATTGTTGGTCGCCACGATTCTGTCGGCTCAATGCACCGATGCCCGGGTGAACCTGGTCACACCAACACTCTTCCGGCGTTACCGCACCGCTCACGATTTTGCCCAGTGCGAGCTTCAGGAGTTGGAACAGCTCATCAAATCGACCGGCTTCTACAAGAATAAGGCACGCAACATTCGGGAGTGCTGTCGGCTGCTCGTTGAACGCTTCAACGGTGCTGTGCCCGACACTCTTGAGGAACTGGTTGCCTTGCCGGGCATTGGACGAAAGACCGCGAATGTCGTGCTGGGGAATGCGTTTGACACACCGGGGATCACGGTGGATACGCACGTGGGCCGGTTATCGCGTCGCCTGGGGCTGTCTCGCCACACCGACCCCGTGAAAGTCGAATTCGAGCTAATGGAATTGATCCCCCAAGCGGAGTGGACAAACTTCAGCCATCGCATGATCTTCCATGGTCGGCAGGTCTGCTTCGCCCGCAAACCCCGCTGCGAATCGTGCGTGCTGGCCGCGTTGTGCCCCCAGGTGGGAGTGCCCGCCGCCACGCCTAAATCGCCGCCGCGTGAAAAGCCTGTTCCGGCAAAGAAGCGGCCACCGGCACCCGGCAAAAAGCCGCATCCATAGAACAACACGAAACCGCACCATTCCCCCAGCTGTGAGCACCCCCATGGCTCCCGATACTCGCACACTGCTCGACCGCTTTCTCCGCTATGCCCGCATCGACACAAAAGCCGACGACAAGTCGACAACGTACCCCAGTTCACCCGGGCAACTGGTCCTGGGGAAAATGCTCTGCGACGAACTGCTCGCCATGGGGCTCCCGGATGCGGTGCAGAGTGAGCATGGCATCGTCTTCGCCACGGTTCCGGGGAATTTACCTGGTGCGCCCACGATTGCGTTCAACGCTCACGTGGATACCAACCCGGAAAACTCGGGCACGAACGTCGACCCGCAGGTGATCCGCGATTACGCTGGCGGCGACATTGTTCTGCCGAAAGACCCCACCAAAGTGATCCGCTTTGCCGAGAACCCCGAACTGAAAGCTGCAATCGGGAAGACAATCATCACCACCGATGGCACGACACTGTTGGGTGCGGACGACAAGGCCGGTGTCGCTGTGATCATGGAAGCGGCCCGCAACCTGATCGCGAACCCCTCCATTCCCCACGGCCCGGTCCGCATTGTGTTCACCTGCGACGAGGAGATCGGCTTCGGAGTGAAACACCTCGAAATCGCGCAGATCGGTGCCGTGGTGGCGTACACGCTCGATGGTGCAGGAACCGGCGAGATCGAAGACGAAACTTTCTCGGCTGACGCAGCCACCGTCACGATAACAGGTGTGAACATTCACCCGAGTATCGCTAAGGGACGGATGATCAATGCCGTGCGGCTGGCGGGAATGTTTCTGGACCGGCTGCCCCAGCGCACACTGAGCCCGGAAACCACCAGCGATCGCCAGGGTTTCTTGCATCCGCTCACGATCGAAGGCGGTGCGGGTGAAGTCAAGATCGGCTTCTTGCTGCGCTCCTTCGATACACCCGAACTGACCATCCAAGCGGAATTGCTACGCGAGATCGCCCGTCAGGTCGAACGCGAGTTCCCCGGTACCAGGGTGCAAGTCGAGACCCGTAAGCAATACCGCAACATGCGCGATGGCATCGCCAAAGAACCGCGTGCCATTGCCTACGCCGCCGAGGCCACCCGACGAGCCGGGTTGGAGCCCAAGTTCAAGAGCATCCGGGGCGGCACTGATGGCTCGCAATTGACCGAAAAGGGACTCCCCACACCGAATCTTTCCACGGGGCAACACAACCTGCATTCGCCACTGGAGTGGACGTGTCTGGAAGAGATGGAAGCTGCCGTCCGCGTGGTGCTCGAGTTGTGCCAGGTCTGGGCGGGCCGCTAGCGCGATTGCTCAGGCCTGCGAGGCCAGCAACTCTTCGCGCAGCAAGATGTAAAGCGCTTCGAGCGATTGCACGATCACTCGCGTATCGCTAAGCACCGGCATGAAGTTGGTGTCGCCGGTCCAGCGTGGAACCAGATGCCAGTGGAGATGCCCCGGAACACCGGCACCGGCGGCGCGGCCCAGATTCAGCCCCACATTGAAGCCATCGGGGTTCATCCGCTTTTGGAGAATCTGGATCAACTGCTGGAGTACCAACTGGAGATCGAGAAGTTCGTCGGGCGTGAGTTCGTCGAGTCGGGCCTGATGTCGCCGCGGGCAAACCAGAAGGTGCCCATTGTTGTAAGGGTACCGGTTAAGCACCACCAGAGAGTGCGCCGTGCGGTGCACCACGAGGTTGGCAGGGTCTTGCTCGGGCAAAGCCTTTTCGCAAAAGCAGATAAAGCAATCCGGACCGGCGGTTGGTGGTGCGTCCTTGGGAGTCGCGACATAGTTGAGTCGCCAGGGTGCCCAGAGCTGATCCACGGCGTGCTCCAATCGCGAGATCTTCGCGGCAGGCTGTCCAAAATGCTGAAGTGGTATTGCTGCCATCACGATATGGTTCCCGAACGGGGAGCCCAGTGTTCGAACACGGTATGAATGCTCTACGTTTCTGGGAACCAGAGTGGTAAAATGCAACAATTGGATTGCTCACCTGGAATGGCATCATGGCGAAAGCCGCTAAACGCGACAAGAACAGTAGCAGCGATGGTACGGTGAATATCTGCCGGAACCGCCGTGCCACCCACGACTACGAGGTGCTCGATCAGATCGAGTGCGGGTTGGTTTTGATGGGAACGGAAGTCAAGAGCTTGCGTGCGGGCCACGCCACGCTCGATGAAGCTTATGCGCGGATCGAGGACGGCGAAGTCTGGCTGCTCGGTGCCGAGATACCCGAATATGTCTTCGGCAACCGATTGAACCATAAACCCAAGCGCACGCGTAAATTACTTCTGCACCGCCGGGAGATTGCCCGCTTTGCCGC
>JBGTAO010000259.1:0-17991 GCA_041749835.1 Gemmata sp.
GTGGCGGTTCGCAACAGCCCGCACCGCCCCCACGGCCCCGACCACAGGGCAAGCCGAAGCCCTTACCAAACCTTTCCACCGAGAAGAAGACCGGTAAGGCTGCGCTGAACACCTTTGCGGAATTGGCGGCGTTCTTCATCAAGCCGGAAGATGCCAAACCCGCAGAACCGAAGCCGGCTGAACCCAAGCCGGAAGAGGTCACGCCGGCACCAGCACCGGAGGTACCGGAGGCAACGGCGGCTCCCGAGGAACCCAAGACTGCAAGCGATCAGCCCCCCGCTTCGTGATGCAAAAGTGCTGCAAATTGGTGGTCACCCTGGGATCGCGTGAAAGCCGCGGTCCCGGGTTCCTTCGGACTCTGCTTGGTCCTACAATACCGCTAACGTCTTCACCGAGTCAGGACACACGGTGATCGGGCGCTGTACCGCGTATTGATCCCCAGGGACCTGGAATGTCGAACGGCACTCCCCCGCCGCAAGGGCCTCAATCAACACCTCCGGGGCCGACACCCAAACGAGCCAGCCCGCTGTTACCGGGTGGCTGGGTGGCGCTGGTGGTCCTCTCCGTGCTCGCGGTCATGTACTTCACTTACAACCCGCACCGCGAGATCACTTACTCTGAGTTCGGCAGTTTGATCAACAGCGGGCAAATCAAGAAAGTGGTTTTGATCGGTTCTGATCGCCTCGAAGGTGAGGTCCGCGATCCGAACTCCGAGATTGCCAAACAACTGAAACTGGGCTCCGGCAAGTTCGGCGTCATGTTGCCCTACACGCAAGATCAGGCGACGCTTATCCGCGAGTGGGAAGGCCAGGACCAGCTTTACCGCGATGAACTCAAGAAGCAGAACGCCGCGGACGAAACTCCCAAGTTGAGCGTGAGCAAGCGAGAAGATCCCTCGTGGATCGGGCCGTTCATCATCAACCTGCTGGTGATCGGCGTGCTCATCGCGGTGGTCATCTTCTTCTTCCTGCCCCGACTGCGCGACCCCATGGGCGGGGGGTTCCTCAACAGCTTCACCCGGAGCCCTGCCAAGCGCTACGAACGGGGCAAGAGTCGCATCACCTTCGACGATGTGGCGGGGATGGAGAACGCCAAAGGCGAGCTCTCCGAGATCGTGGACTATCTCAAGGAACCTGCGAAGTTTACTCGCCTGGGAGCCCGGGTTCCCAAGGGCGTGTTGCTCTTCGGGCCGCCCGGTACCGGGAAGACGCTCATGGCCAAGGCCGTTGCCGGGGAGGCCAACGTGCCCTTCTACGCGATCAGTGGGAGCGAGTTCATTCAGATGTTTGTGGGCGTGGGGGCGAGCCGTGTCCGCGACATGTTCCGCACGGCCAAGGAAAGCGCTCCGTGCGTGGTCTTCATCGACGAAATCGACGCCGTGGGCCGAATGCGCGGGGCCGGCTATGGTGGTGGGTCAGATGAACGCGAGCAAACACTCAACCAAATTCTCTCCGAGATGGACGGCTTCCAGCCCAGCGAAACCGTGATCGTCATCGCGGCCACCAACCGGCCCGACGTGCTCGATTCGGCGCTGCTTCGGCCCGGGCGCTTCGATCGCCACATCACGGTTGATCGCCCCACCTGGAAAGGCCGGCTGGAAATCCTGAAGGTGCACACCCGGAACAAGCCGCTCTCCGATACGGTGGACCTGGAGCGAGTCGCTCGAAACATGGTGGGCATGAGCGGTGCCGAGTTGCAAAACCTCTGCAACGAAGCGGCACTCAATGCCACACGAGCAGTCCGCAACAAGCTGGAGCAAGTCGATTTCGATCAGGCGGCCGACCGGGTTCGGCTGGGGGCTCAACGTGAAGAAGCCTTCAGCGACCAGGAGAAGCGCCGCACGGCTTACCACGAAGCGGGTCACGCTCTCTGTGCCATGCTCGAACCCAAGGCCGATAAGATTGACCGGGTATCGATTATCCCGCGTGGTCAGGCGGGCGGCGTCACCATGTTTCAGCCCGATGAGGATCGAGTCGATCTCTCACTCAGTGAACTCACGGCCCGGCTTGTGATGAGCATGGGTGGCCGCGCTGCGGATCGCCTCGTGTTTCACGAACCGATGGCCGGTGCCATCGGCGATCTGAAACAAGCCACGCGGTTGGCTCGCACCATGGTGACACAACTGGGGATGAGCGATCGGCTCGGCCCGGTGTACTACCAGATTGGCGAAGATCACGTGTTCCTCGGCAAGGAAATCGTCGAGTCGCGCACCTTCAGCGAGGGCACGGCCCGATTGATCGATGAAGAGATTCAGCGCATTCTCACGCAGGCCGAAGAGCGGGCTTACCATCTTGTGCAAACCCACCGGGATGCCCTCGATCGCATTGCAGAAGCCCTGCTCGTTCACGAGGAACTGGATCGGGACGAGGTTGGTAAAGTGATTGCGGGCGTGCCGGCAGCGGAACTGCGGAAAGAAGTGCCCAAGCCGAAACCAGTGCGGGAACAGCCCGCGGTTGTCGTGTCGCCCACACCCGATCCACCGGGTAAACCCGGCCTGGCGTTTGGTGGCGCGTGAGTTCCCCCGAGTCATCTCCTTCAAGCCCATCGGCGGGCAGCCCAGGGAGCCGCAACGCTTCCCCGGGGTTGCCCGCGTGGCTCTTTTACGGCAGTATCATTGCGGGCCTGATACTTGGGATCGCCGTGTGCGTGCTCGCGGGTTGGTCGTACTTGCAGGTTGGCGACCGGAAGCCCACCGGCCGGCGGATCTGGGATAGCAACGCGGAAGACTTCGTCATTCCCATCTGCGCGATGATCGGGGCCACGTTCGGTGGCCTGGCTGGTGTCGGTGCCGCCATCGCGTGGGATCGGCTTCTGCACCATCACTCCGATAACGGCATCCACTCGATCACATCGTAGCGGGCATGCGGTGCCGTGTGCGGGTGCGTGAGCGAGGCCTGGTAAGCGGGCCGGCAATTTGCCAGCAACGTGGCGATTTCGTCCGTCCGTAAGCAGTTATGTTCGCGGCAGAACATCAAGTCTGTGGCCGAGCCATTGACTGCCATGAGCATCGCATCCGGCACCATCCGTTGCATCAGCTCGGCGTACTTCCTCCCCGAGTTACTATCGGGAACGAGGATGAAGCACTTTTCCTCGTTCTCGGAAGCGCCCACGGGGGGTGCCGATCGTCGGAGGTAATCTTCGGCACGGGTTTCCAGGTCCGTCTTCTTGGCCATTGCTGCCGAGACTTCGACTTCGGTGACATCGGTTGTCGGCAAGAGATCGCCCAGGAACGCCGTGGTCTGTTCGACCATTGGTGCCACGAGTGTCCGCATCATGTCGGCATTCAGTTGGCACAGTGCGATCAACCCCCCGCGCGGTTCCAGCACCAGTTTTTGCAGCGCGATCTCCAGCCGGTTTAGATCGTGCGGTTTCACCGACTGCACAATGCGCTTCGCCGAGCCATCAATGTGCGTGTCACCGGAAGGCAACACTACCTGAAGCGTGTTCGTCGGGTGAATGGTCTGCTGCAGTGCTTCTTCGGAAATCGACACCGGTGTGTCGGCCGAGGGCGGCAGGTTGAGCAGTGGCGATTCGAGTGCCTGGATGATTTGATCCATCCGGGTGCGGCAACTGGCCAGGTCGCGCAATCGGTCTTCGAGTCGGGCGCGGAGTGTGCGGTAGAACCGCGTGGTGGCATCGGAGAGATCTTCCTGCAGCCGTAACCGGGCGAACGCCCGCAGTTGATCGAGGAAGTGCCGCATACTGCGGCTGGAGCGACCACCGAAAAAGCTGAACGTACCACTCCCGGCCTGGCAAGCATCGAGTGCCGATTGAACATCGGTTCGCGACTGGCTTACCTTGACACCGAGTTGTTCCGTTTTCTTGTCCGCAAATGCGGCGGCATCGGAGCACCAGCGCGTGAGCTTGTGGAGGGCCGTTTCGACACTCCCCAGGCGGTGCCCCGGCAACTCCTGCACGGGATGCGTGGCTGCGGTGAACTCGTTGGCCCAGGCATCGGCCACCCGGCGGATCGCTTCGTCCAGAATCTTGCTCAGGCGGCTTCGGCGGATCGCGGTTTCCAGATCGCCGCCGGGTCGCGTCCCGATCAAGTCGCGCGCTTGCTCCCAGACACCGCGAGCCCACGGCCCGGCATCAGTTCGCCGACCGGTGGGGTTGAGCTGACCTTCCAGCCCGGTGAGCCACCGTTCGAGTTGATCCGCAGGACCACCATCGGGGCCACGAACCGCTTGGTTCTCAATTTGCGATCGAACTTCGTCGGGCCGCAAGCGAGTATCTGCGGTAATTTGAGCGACCAGTTCGTTAATCGGTGTGGGATCGTGTGGTGCGGCATCATTGCGCCAGTTCTTCAACATCCGAATCCCGATTCGCTGAGCGGCAGCACGCAGCAACAACCCCCGTGGGAACCACACGCCGTACGTCCCGAAGGAGCGGAACGGGCTCCGCCCAAAATTCGCGGGCTTGCTGCGAAGTTGTTCCAGCGCCGGCCCGAGTGGTGTGGTGAGATCGTGAGCGACATAGCCCGCCAGATGGGAAACCGTATCGCGGAACGCAATGTGGGTTCGCTCGGCCATCGGCAGCAGATAGGTGGCAGTGAACGGCAACCCGTTCCCCTCGACCTTTGGACCTTCGGGGCCGCCGTAATGAGCCGTGAACGTGACATCCGGGTCGGCGTAGTGGTTCAGTTCCGTGAGATTTGCGTACAGGTTGGCCAGCTCGTGATCGTGAGCATTGGGATCGGTCGGTGCCGATGCATACAGGAATGCCGTGATCGGTGTCGGGTTGGTCGTCATCCGTGCCAGCACCCGTCGAACAGCGTAACCGAGATCAATGAGCATCCCGCCCGAACCACCAGCGGCGCTGGCGAAGATGTAGACCCGGGGGAGGTGGTCCCGCAGTGGTAGCCCGGTTTGATCGGCCGATTGGGCCATGGATTCCGGGTGCGTGGCAATCTGAAGCTCGCGGCGGAATCGTGTGATAAAGCGAAGATAATTGTCGCAAAACGCCAGACGGCCCAGGGCACGCGACCCGCCCGCATGGAGGCTGCGAGGAATCGAGTAGAGCTTTTCGCGCGGCAGCCAATCCAGGATTTGATCGAGCTGGCGACGGCGATACTGCGTGACGGGCTGAAGCGGAACCGGGAAGACTTCATCCGTGGTCAGTGCGACGTCGGGGGGTGCCGAGACTGCTTTTGTCACGGCATCGGGATCGCAGTCCACATAGAGAAAACGGAATGCCGGGACTTGCGAGACATCGCCGACCCGGTCCGTGAGCCGACAGCGGATTTCCTGGAGTGCCCGTCGGCCAAAGCTACCGATTCCGATCAGAATCGTCGGTCGGAGAATCCCGAGTTCCCGCGGCACCATGGTGGCCGACAGAACATGCTCTTCGTCGATCTCAACAATCGGGGCCGTTTTGAATTTGTGCTTGCTGGGCGTGAGAACCGCAACCGATCCCTCCTGGTGATGGCTCGGCGGTGCCAGATCCACATCGTGAGCGGTGCGGCCCGCCCTCAACCAGTTGCTGGGTTCGCTGACACCATCGTTGCCGCTTCCACTGCTGCCACTGCCTTCGTGCCGAATGGCCAGGGAACGGATGAACGCTGTGCAGCTTGGGAATCGCTGTACGGGGTCTTTTGCCAGCGCCCGAGCCAGCACCGCGCGATCGCCTTCAGGGAGCATGCTCAGATCGGGTGGCTCGGTCATGTGCTGGAGCGCGAGCTGCCGAATGTTCTTCCCGGCGAATGGCCGCTTGCCCGTGAGTAACTCCACGTACACCACAGCCATGCTGTACTGATCCGAGTGTTTGCTAATCTTGTTCTGGAAGGTTTCCGGTGCAGCATAAATGGGGGTCACGCCGCCCATGAGACCCGAACTGCTCGATCGTTCTAGCGTCTTCACCAGCCCAAAATCGGCCACTTTCACGCGATCGGCAACGGTAAATAAGTTGCGGGGCTTGACGTCGAGATGCTGCAAGCCGTGCCGTTCAATGAGGTGATCCAACCCGACCGCCGCATCGTCGAGGAACCCGAGCAGGATATCGCGGGGGATGCCGGGTCGGCCACTCTGCTGATACTCGACCAGGACTTCGTGCAGGTTCCGATCGGCCAACTCCATGACAATCAGGAGTTCGCCACCCACATCCTGGATCTGCTCGATCGAGAGCACGAACGGATGGCGGACCTGCTTGACGCGCTCCAGCGCCTTCATCTCTTGCACGGCACGGGCATCATCGCCATCGAGCGCGTTCAGGTTGCCATAAACGAACTTGATCGCTTTGTGAATGCCGCCCGGGGCCACGCACTTCCACACTTCTCCAAACCCACCGGTACCGATGGGTTCAATCAGTCGATAACCCGGTAGCGGTTCGGTATCGGGCTCGCGAAGCCAGTTCATAATCAGGCGACCTTGCCCCGGGTGGCTAGGCGGGCCCCCGAGATTGAGTTCCGAGAAGATGCCAGATGAACCGTAAGTCACATCTGGGATTCTGTCCAATCTCCCGATTACGAAGTCTGCGTTTTGAGTGGCACTTCAGGCGTGAGTGAAGATGTGAGTATCAAACCGATGATAGCGACCGAATGAGCCCGCAGTGGAATCATCGGGCGATGCGCAAACGAAGGCTTGATGTCGCGCGGTTACTTCCCTTTTGCAGCAGCGCGAAACAGCCAGTACAGGACCGTCTTGATCTCGAACGGCTTCAGGTCTGGCTTCAACGACAGTATGCGAGCCGCGATGCCTGCCAGGTGCGGGGTGGCCCAACTTGTCGCGGGTTCGCGGGCGAACGGTCCCAGGTAGCCCCGGCCATGCGCCTGGAACTCCACCTGCTCGCGCAACTTGTATGCGAACCGGAGCGGGTCATCGAACAATCCCTTATCGACCGAGATCAGCGGCGGCGCAAAGGCTGCGGGATAACTCCGCGTAATCGGGTGCTCGTTATGTGCAGCAGCGAAGACCAGGACATCCCGGAAGTAGGCTTCCTCGATCGCTCGTAGCAGTTGTTGCCGGCGGGGAAGTTGCTGAAGCTTGTGCTCAGGAACACCAAGCGAAAGGTTGATGACCTTGACTTTCCAAACGTCGATGGCGTGGTGCAGTGCCGCGATCACCGTCTCGACTTCGCACGAACCCGAATTGCCGAACACATCGCCCGAGTAGAGTTTGACCCGCGGAGCCAGTGTGAGAATGATATCGGCGACCGTGGTACCGTGAGGGCTCGATTGATGGCCCGTGTACGGCAGCGGTGGCCCCGAGGGCCGAAACACGGCTCCTTCGATTGGGAGAATCGACTGGTTTGCGGCACGGCTCTTTTCTTCGAGCACGGCCCGCTCGACCCCCGAATCGATCACCGCAACCGCGACACCTTCGCCCGTGGCCCGTTCATCCAGCAGGATTCGTTCCGGCGTGAGAAGGGCAAAGAGTTCGTCAAAGACCGTCGGCTCGTTCATCGCATTCTCAGGGAAGGTTCTACCGCCAAGGCTGCCGGGTCTTGTTCGTACCCCCGGCCGAATCGAACGACTTCAAAGCGTGCCCGTAATCCCATCGAGGAGCTTGCGAAGATCCGTTACCACCTTCACGCAATGCTCGACTGCTGTGGGGCCATGGCGCATGGCGAGCGCACGCACTGCCTCGACGAGGCGCAGCGTCGTGTCCGGGTCCGCAATGGCATTGGTATCTTCTGCGAGGCCCAATTTGAGCGATTCGATAATCGCAGCCGGCGGTGCCTCAGAGGGATTCCCCAGAACCTCGGTGACGTTCGTGGTCGCCTGGAGCGCGGCCTCGACTGCATCGAAGAGTAACCGCTGAGTTTGTCGCTCGGCCATGGCCTGCCGTAACAAATCGGCTCCCACCTCCATTGCGGCTGCGACCAGTTGGCGATCGTGAAGCGAGAAACCCGGTTCCGGTTTGTCGAACAGTTCGAGTACGACGGTGGTACCGCCGCCCACCGGCAATGGTGCTGCGAGGATGGAGCTTCGCCCGGTTTCAAACGGCATCAGTTGCACCGCACCATCTCGCTCCAAAAGCGGTGTGTTGAGCACCATGGGTTCCTGATGGCTCACGACACTTGCGGCCAGAGATTGCGAGAAGGGTACTGGCGGGATCGCCAAAGCTGCCCCGGTGGGTCCATACACGGCGGCCGTCTCGGTTCCATCGTTGATCACATGGCGAACCAGAAGCGCGCCATCGGTCGCACCACTGGTCCGGATCAGGAACTGCAACAGTGAGCGAACCGCCTGCGGCATCGGGACCGGATCGTTGAACGCGGCGGTCGTCTGCACGATGGGGAGGATGCGCTCGACGGCTTCTCGGAATGCGGCCAGGGAGTTGTTGAGTTCGCGTTGCCGCTTGGCGGGTCGGATCCGCTCCAGTTGCTTGCGAACGGCGTCCAGAAACTTCTCTCGGGTGAGATCGTGGTTCTTGTCCAAATAATCGCGGACCCCCATTCGGAGAGCTTCCAGCGGCGTCGCCTGGTGCGCGAACCCGGTGATTAAGATGGCCACGACATCTGGGCGGAACTCGACAATATCTTCGAGCAAGCGCAGGCCATCGCTTCCCGAGCCCAGGTTCCAATCCAGGACTGCCAGATCGACCGGTTGCGTGTTGGCAATCTGAAGTGCCGTTTCCGCATCGGCAGCGGCGAAGATCCTGGCGTTCAGCCCCGAGGATTCGAGCCACTCCTGGAAGGTGCGGCGGACGGATTCCTCGTCGTCCACAATGAGCACAGTGTCGGTCATAGTACTTTCATGATATGTGGTGAGTCACAGTTCGGGCGCGGTGATCGCGTGAGGCTGCGCGAGCTTATCCGACCAGGGCAGAACCGAAGCGCAATTCCAGCATGGTCCAGGTGCGTTTGCTCCGGAATGGGTTGCGGGTAATGCGCAGTTCCTTCAAGTTCCCCAGATAGGGGCTTTGCGCCAGAGCTCGACCACCCGCATCGGTGATGCCGTTCCCGGCGACATCGAGCGATTCCAGATGTTTCAACTGTGGCATTGCTGCGAGTGCTTGAGCACCTTCGGTTCGAATCTCGTTCCAGGGGAGTGTCAGTTCGCGCAATCGTCCGAGATCGGGGCATTGTGTCAGGAGTTTGATTTCATCAGCGGTCAGGCCCACCTGTTCGAGTTCCAGGGAACCCAGTGGCCCGAGGAGGTGCGAAAGGAACAATCGTTCGAGCCACCAGTTGGGGTGCTCGCTGCGGTGTTCCCAGACACCGCTGTTGGCGATCTTTAAGCGAGTGAGCGGGGTGGTGCGGTACCAACTTGGTGCCCGCATCAGAAAGGTTTCGGCCGACACTTCCACGGAGCCCACGAAGCCCCGATCGAGGCAGCCATCCTTGAAGTGGGGCAGGAACGGTGCGAACCAGTTTATGCGGTGCTCTTTGAGCAGTTCCGTGCGGCGTTCCAGTAACACTTTGCGTCGTCGCTCATCTGCTTCCGTTGTGGGTGGCGTTTGTGCAAGTTCGACTTCGATGCGGATGAATTCGCCGCGGTCGGCTTCGCCATTTTCGGTCAGCCAGTCGGCATACACCAGGCGTGCGGTATCTTCCGCCGGGTCGGCGAGCACTGCAGCCAGAAGCGCATCGTGGTCGGACATACGTTCCCCGTCGGAGCGAATCTGTACTATAACCGTCGCTGCCTGGGTTGCGAACCTCGTGATTGGAACCGATCACTCTTCTTTAGCCTTGCCACTACGGAAACGATGTCAGACCGTCAGTTACACCTGCTCTCGGCTTCCCGCTTGCCCACCTCGTACCCGCTGCAACTCGCAGCCGATGAGGTGGCCGCCTGGCTCAATGGCTACGCAGCGTTGTGGCATCCGGCCGCGCTGGTCGGAGCCACACAGGTGCCGCAGGCTTCCGTCTCGTACGACCATGATTTCCCCAAGCCCGGTTACGTTTACTGTACACCGCGTGGCCCGCACCTCTTTCAGCCAGACGACTGGCGCACGCGAGTGGAACTTGCCCAGGCTTTTGTCTTCGATGCCATGGCCAACCGAGCCGAGACGGTGGCGAACCTCCTGAGTGTGCTCCGCGAGCAAGAAGTACCCCCGCCGTTACTCGATGCGCCAGCCGAGATGATCCGGGCCTTCCGGGGACTGGGCTTCGGGTATCTGATCGTCGATAACCTGTACGAAGCTGCGGATCACCAACGTCTGCTGGATGCCGCTGCGTTCTGGGCTGATGTGACGGCTGCGGTGGATTGTGCCGCACAGGGACAACCTAACTATCGCGATCACCTCAAGACCGCTGCGGAGAAGTTGTTGCTGGCTCGCGAGCAACTCCTTTCGCAACGCCTGTATTGGATCGAGTGGGTGCAACTCGATCGAAAGCACCTCGCCGCACCGTGGCCGCAGTCGCTGGCGCTCGGTATCCCCTTGTGCGTGGCCGGTAGTGGGGAAGACTTCGAGCGCCTGGCCCAGGAAGCCCCGGAGCGCTTCGCCGAGTTGAAGTCGCGCTTCTGGCCCGATCTGCCCTCGTCGGTCGAGCTGTGGTGTGGTGCCTACTGTGAACGGGAAGACGCCGTACTGCCGGCCGAGTCGCAGTGGTGGAACCTGCACGCGGCGCGCCAATCGGTGGCCCAGCTATTTGGCGTCACGCCGGAAGTCTATGCCCGCAAGCAGAGTGCCTTTCATCCGCAGTTGCCGGGCTGGTTGCAGCACATGGGCTACAAGCACGCACTTTTGCTGAGCCAGGATAGCGCGCTGATTCCTTCGCTCCGCTCAACGGCAGTGAACTGGCCCAGCCCCGATGGGAAGGCGATCGATGCCTTCTGCCGCGAGCCCTTGCCCACGCACGACCCGCTCACGTTCTTCAATCTCGTGTACCACATGTACCAGGCCTTCACCTCCGATGCCGCTCCCACGGTTGCATTGGTCCATCGAGGTGAACCCGCATTCGACTCGTACGACGATCTGCTGGCACTCGGAGAATTCGCTCCTGTGCTGGGTGAGTTCACCAGCCTCGCTCGCTACTTCACCGATGCGACCAGTGGCGACTACATTGGCGTTCAGCCGGCCGACGAGTTCTTTGCCGATTACCTTGATGATCGAGTCACCAATCAGAAACGAGCTACACCCGTTTCGGGCTTCGCGCAGCATTTGCGGCTCCGGCGTCGCCTCGATTCCACGGGCACACTTGCGGCACTGCATCGCGCGGTGACACCGAACCCCGGCCCAGACGAAATCCCGTTGACACAAGAACTCGGCGAAGTAGAGCGTGCGATCGAAGTCTCCGGGGTGAACCTGCCAGTCGATTCTACCGTGGATCGTGACCAGTTGATCCCACTCGAAGCGGCCTGGGCCAAGAAGCTGGCCGAGCGGTTGCAAACCCGGTCTGCTGAAGGTCAACCTGGTTTGCTGGTGCTCAACCCCTGTGGTTTTACTCGCCGTGTGACGCTCGAAGTGAATGGCTTTCGGGGTGCGATTGCCGTTGAAGATCCGGTGAAGGCCGCTGAGTTCGATGGTGATCGCGCCCGGCTTGTGGTCGAAGTTCCGCCACTCGGATTCGCCTGGGTGCCCCGTGCGGGGACCGCATCGCTACCCCGGCCACGGATGAAGCTGGCCGAAGGATTGACCGTACGCAATGAGTTCTTTGAGTGCGATATCGATGCGACCACGGGCGGGATTCGCTCGTTCCGCGATATGCGATCACGCTTGACACGCTTTGGCCAGCAACTGGTGTATAACCCCGGCAGTACGATGGTGGCTCGTGAGATCAGCGTCACGAATGCCGGGGCGGCTCTGGGCGAGATCGTGAGTTCGGGCGAACTCATCAGCGAGCGCGACGAGGTGTTGGCGACCTTCCGGCAGCGGTTCCGGGCCTGGCTGGGGCGGCCCGTGCTCGAAATGCGAATCGAATGGGAAGTGAAACATCAACCCAGTGGCTACCCGTGGCATGCCTACTATGGCGCTCGCTTTGGCTGGCGCGATGAACGGGCCGTGCTCTTTCGCGGCGTGAACGGTGCCAACACACAAACCGGTTACACCCGGCCCGTATCGCCCGAGTACCTCGAAGTGCGGTTGGGCGCGGAGCGGTCGTTCCTGTTCACCGGTGGGTTGCCGTTTGTGCAGCGGCACGGCAGTCGGATGGCCGATGTGATTCTGGTTCCCGAAGGCGAACAGTGCCGCTCATACGATCTCTTGTTGGGGCTCGATCGCGAGATCCCGATGCAAACGGCGCTGGGCTGGGTATCGCCCGCACCCGTGGTCGAAACGACGAAGGGGCCGCCCCACTTTGGCACCAGCGGCTGGCTCGCCCACGTCGATATGCCCAGCTTGATCGTGACCGCGTTGCAACCCGCGACTCCGGGAGAAGGTGCCAATCGCGCCATCACCGCACGAATGATGGAGTGTGCTGGCTTCGGTGGGGCGGCCGAGTTGCGGTTCGCCCGGGACCCTTCGCGTGCTACGCTTATCGATGGAGAGGGAAAGCCGCTCCAACCGCTTACCCTTGTGGGAGATGCTGTTCCCCTGGAGTACTCCGCTGGCGAAACACTGCGGGTGCTCCTGGAATGGTTGTAGCAGCGATCGCACGATTCGCCCGGTATCGGTTCGCGTTCCACCCTCAGGAACCTCCGCGAAACTTTTCGTAATGGCAATCGCTCCTCGGGTGTGATCCGTCGGTAGAGAGGGGGCCACAACGCTCCCGGGAGAGGACACCATGCCCATTAAGTATTTCTTGCCACTGCTGGTCCTGCTGATCTCGGCGTTGCCCGGGTTCGCTGCCGACGAGGCGAAGCAACTCGCGGCCGAGGCCCAGACCGTGATCAAGGCGCACTGTTACCGGTGCCACGGGCAAGATGGTGCCATCGAGGGTGGCTTGAATTACGTGACCGATCTGGGCAAGCTCGTGGCCCGGAAGAAGGTGATCCCCGGCAACCCCGCGACTAGTCGCTTGTTCAAGCGTATCGACGATGGCACCATGCCGCCCCCCGAGGAGAAGCCCAGGCTCTCCGAAGGCGAGATTGCCATTGTGAAGCGTTGGATCGCAGCGGGCGCGCCGCACACCGCGACGAACGCTTCCCGTGCCAGCATCACGACAACCGATGCCCTCAATGCCGTGCTGGCGGACCTTGAGCCACTGGATCGCCGGGCCCGCCGGTTCCAGCGTTACTTCACCCTGGCACATCTCTACAACGCGGGGCTCTCCGACGAAGAGTTGCAAACGTACCGCAATGCCCTGAACAAGCTGGTCAACAGTCTTTCCTGGGGCTCGAAGATCGTGAACCCCGTGGCGATCGATCCGCAGCGAACGGTCTTTCGCATCGATCTGCGCTGGTTTGTCTGGGATGCCACGATCTGGAACCGCATCCTGCAAGACTACCCATACGGCATCCTGGAAGATAGCACGGCCGCGCGTGCCGTGAGCGTGAACACACTGACCAAGGTGCCGGTGATCCGTGCCGACTGGTTCGTAGCCACCGCGAGCCGAGCGCCGCTGTACTACGATGTGCTGCAACTGCCCGCCAATCTCACAGAAGTTGAGAAGCTTCTCCGGGTGGATGCCATCGCCGACATTCAGCAAGAGCGTGTCGCCCGGATTGCGTTCAACGGTTCCGGCATCTCGCGGTTCAATCGGATTCTCCAACGTCACGACTCGGCGCACGGCATGTACTGGCGGACTTACGATTTCGATGAACCGCCCGCCAATCTGGCTGATCGATTGAACGGCAATCTCGTGCCCGATCCGCGCAACGTGTTTGCGTTCCCACTCGGCCCGAGTGGCCTCGCGGAGTTCCCGTTCAAGCACGCCGGCGGTGAAGCGATCTTCGCGTTGCCCAATGGGCTCCACGGCTACTACATCGCCAACGATGCCAACGCGCGCCTCGACAAAGCACCCGTGGCAATCGTGAGCGATCCCAAACGGCCCGATCGCGCGGTGGAAGCGTGCGTGTCGTGTATGTCGTGCCATGTGACGGGCATTCTCCCCAAGGCCGATCAGATGCTCGACCATCTGCAGAAGAACCTCAAGGCGTTCACGCGCACTGAGGCCGAGCTGATTCAGGCACTGTACCCGGGGAAAGACCCGGCACTGAAACTGATGGAGGACGACGCCAAACGGTATGCCGAGGTGGTGGCGAAGACTGGAGCCCGCGTGTCCAAGTTCGAAACCGTGAGCACGATCACCAACAAGTACGAAGCCGATCTCGATCTCGACACGGCCGCCGCCGAGGTGGGGCTGCGACCCGAGGTGTTACGAGAACGGATCGACCAATCGGAGACACTTCGTCGCCACTTCGGCGCACTGCGAGCTCCGGGCGGAACGGTCGGCCGTCAGATCTGGCTGCAGGCATTCGGCGATCTCACGCGCGAGTTGCAACTGGGAACGCTCTTCCTGGCCAGCCTCAATGGCCCCACCAATGCGGACAACACGGGTGAACTCGATCCGCTCGAATCGCGCGATGGTGCGGCGAATCAGATGGCGTTCACATCCGACGGATTGCGGGCGATCATTGCGGCCGCCGATCGCAGCGTTCGGCTTTGGGATGTGGAAGGCCGCCGCGACCTGAAGCGGTTCGTGGGGCACACCGCTAGCGTCTGGTCCGTCGCACTCTCCCCAGATGGGAAGTCCGCCATCAGCGGCAGCATGGATGGGACCGCACGGGTCTGGGAGATTGCCACGGGTCGGCAACTGCAAAAGTACGCAGAGCATAACAGCCTGGTGAGTGCGGTGGCGTTCAACCCCAATGGGCGATGGGGCATATCCGGTGGGTTTGATGGCGTGGTGGCCGCCTGGAAGGTTGCCACGGGTGAGGAACTCTGGCGGCGCGAAGGGTTGGGCACCATCACGGCACTGGCTGTCGATCCCGCTGGCGCGTTCGTGCTGGTGGCCACCGATCGCACCGTTCAAAGATTCGAACTCGATACCGGCAAGACATTGCACACACATGGCCCCGTACCAGCGGCCGTGAGCAGCCTGAGCGTCAGCCCCAACGGGAAGTGGTTTGCCGCCGGTAGCGATGATGGAACGGTGCGCGTTTGGAAGCTGGGGTCCAATCAACCCGAGTTCGTGCTGACAGGCCACGAAGGCCCTGTTCGCAGCGTGGTCGTGAAGGACGGTGGGCGATGGGTGCTGTCGGCCAGTACCGATGGCTCTGTGCGGCTCTGGGATACCGTTCGCAGCAAGCCGCACGAAGCAGCGGTGTTCCGCAAACACAAGAGCCCGGTGGTCGCTGCAGCGTTCCTGAGCAACGGAACACAGTCGCTCTCGGGCGATCGTGATGTGAACGTGATCCCCTGGAAGATCGAGCAGTTCCTGAGCACCGCAGCGACCGATCCCAAGAAGGCCGAACCTCCAAAGGGACCACCACTCGTGATCCCGATTGCCAAGGACTGACCACGCCTTCGCTCGGTCATGGGGGTTGGCGGGTCACCGTTCGCCGAAGACCTGTTTCGCCCGTTCTCGCCCCAGGGGTGTCAGCTTCAAGAGCTCCCGCTCGCGCAACACCAAGCCGTTTACCAATGCGCGATCGACGACACGGTGCACCCGTGCTTGCGGCCACCGCAGATGCTGGTCAAGCCCGTCGGCGCGGGCCTCGTCCGCTTCTTCCGGTGTCCCTTCGTGCTGGTAGAGGTGAACCGCCAGCATCGTCTCTTCAAAAGTGCGTCGTTGCCGCCAATGCTGGAACTGTGCCGCGATGAGCCCACGGCCCGGTGCAGCGAGGAACACGAGGGCGAAGACCAACCCCAGCGCCGCCGCAACACTGCCGGCTGTGTTGGAATCGAGTCGTTCGGCTGCGGTTACCCCGATGACCGCAGCCACAATTCCCACGGCGACCGCCAGGACGATCATCAGCCCCAGTCGATCGGTGAGGAGGAACGCCGTGGCGGCCGGCACCACAAAGAAACCGACAACCAGTACCGGGCCAACCGCATCGAATGCCGCAACTGCAGTGATCGAAACCACCGTCATCAATCCGTAGTGAAGCACACCCGGTCGAAAGCCCAGCGCGGCAGCAAGCCCGGGGTCGAACGTACTGAGCTTCAGTTCCTTGAACAGCAGCAGGCACAGTGTGAGGTTGAGGGTCAACACGGCGAACAAGATCGCAATCGGCTTCACGTTGTATCCGAACATTTGCCAGCGGGGAACCGTGGCCAGTTCCGGTTGGCCCAGCAAGACGGCATCCACATCCAGGTGCACATTGCGGATATTCACGGATACCAGCAGCACGCCCAACGCGAACAGTGCCGGGAAGACCAGCCCAATGGCCGCATCGGATTTGACGAGCTTGGTACGCTGGAGCAGTTCCACCAATACCACCGTGAGCAATCCGGTCATGGCGGCTCCTACTAGCAGCCACGGTGAATCGAGATTCCGCGTGATGAAATAGGCCAACACGATGCCCAGCAGCAAGACATGACCAATGGCATCCGACACGAGCGACATCCGCCGCAATACCAGGAAGACTCCTGGTATTGCACATGTGGCGGCCACCACGGCGAGAACCAATATGAGTTCTCTCATAGGTTTCCCTGCTTCGCAACGCTCCGCCAACGAACTTCCCAGGCAAGACCACGAGCAAGCCCGAACACCAGCGAGAAGAGCACAAAGCCCGTGGCAACCAGCACAATTGTTGGCCCTGTTGGCACGGCAGCACGACTCCCCAGTTGATGGCTCAGAACCGTGCCGCCGATTCCGGAGAGTGCTCCAAAGGCCGCGGCCAGTACCACCATGGAGCCGAGTCGGTTCGTCCACTGCCGGGCTGCCGCTGCCGGGGCCACCAACAACGCCGTCATCAGTACGACACCGACCGCTTTGAGACCAATCACCACCGCAACGACCGTGAGTGTGGTGAGGAGCAGATCGAGCCGACGCACCGGCATTCCCACACTCGCGGCGTAATCGGGGTCAAAGGTCAACAGCTTGAGTTCTTTCCACACGAGGCTGAGTAACAGCAGAACCACGGCACCAATCGTGCCGATCGCCCACAGGTCGGAATCGCGTAGTAACGCGGCCTGCCCGAAGAGGAAGCGATCCAGCGGGTGCCGCGACGCATCGGGAACATTCACCTGAATATAGCGCATCAGCGCCAGCCCCAGGCCAAAGAAGACGGCCAAGGTGCCACCCAGTGCGGCATCCACAGGTACACGCGAACGCCGCCCGATCACGCCGACAAGCATCAGCGCGACCCAGCCAGCAATTGCACCACCGAGCACAAGAAGCAGCGGGCCGCGTGCGCCCAACAGAAAGGCAACTGCGACACCTGGAAGCGCCGCGTGAGAAATCACATCGCCTTGCAGGCTTTGCCGACGAAGCACCGCGAAGCAACCCATGACACCGGCAACGATGCCCAGCAACGCGGTGCCAAGAGCGGCATCACGCACGCCAGGGGAATCGAATATGGTGCGCAAGGTGTTGATCACGGCCCAGGCTCCTCGTTCCGGAGCACCTCGGGGTTTGCCGGCTCTCCGAGTCGTTGCAGTTTCTCCGCCTCCCAAGAATCGTCTTCATCAACCGGCTCAATGTGGATCATCACTTCCAGTTCTGGGATCGCGCGCTGCAGTCCATCCTCGACCTCGTGCGCCAGTGCATGCGCAGCTCGAACGGTGAGGTCGCCTTCGACCAGCAAGTGGAACTCGGCGAATCGACGTTGGCCCGCTCGCCTCGTCCGGAGCATGTGGAACGCGGCTCCCGCCGGCAGATGCGCGGCAATCACACTGCGGATGTGCTCCTGCTCTTGCAGCGGCAACGCATGATCCATGAGCCCGTTGAAGGAGCGGATCACGAGTTCGGTTCCCGTCCAAATGATGTTCAGGCTCACCAGGACCGCGAGCAGCGGATCGGGCCAGAGCAAACCCGTGAGTTTCACGATGACCAGTCCGGCGAGAATAACGATCGACGTCCAGACATCGGTCATCAAGTGCTTCCCATCGGCTTCCAGCACAATGGATTGATGCTTCCGCCCAGCTCGCAGCAGAATCTGCGCCACAACGAGATTGACCACCGACGCCGCAAGCCCGATGGCAGTGCCCAATTCCAGATGGGAAAGTTCGGCTGGTGCGATGAGCCGGCGAAGGGCGTAAGTTGCGATCCCGATTCCTGCGA
>JBGTAO010000260.1:0-7905 GCA_041749835.1 Gemmata sp.
AACGTGCTGTTGCTGTTCGGATGATCGTCTTCGCAACTGTCGCAATCCGCCTCACGTCAATCGTTCTCTTGCTCGTGTAAGACCCGTGAACCGATGCGACCCAGGAACCGCGCCTTCTGGGCCGCGGTTAACTCCTTGGTATAGCGGGCTCGCACTGCATCCACCCAGCGCACTTTCACGTTACTGTAGTCGGTGATCACGCGAACGAGCACCGGCCCCGGGTAGCACACCGCATCGCGGATCTTGCCATCCAGTTCTGCATGGTTCTGGATCTCCACGTATGCCACCCCCAGCGCCTGGGCCAGCGCCTTGTAATCCATTCGTGCCAGGATCGTGGCGGTGGTTCGCAGGTACGCCGGCTTCTGGAGCATCTGCATGTACTGGTAAGCTTGATCGTCCAACAGGAAGAACTTGACCGGCAAACCTTCCCGAGCGGCCGTGCTCATTTCCAGTGCGCTCATCAGTGCGCAGCCATCACCTGTGAGCGTTGCCACGGTGCGACCCAGGTGAGCCCGCTGGGCTCCGATCGCCGCAGGGATGCTCC
Source organism: Gemmata sp. (assembly GCA_041749835.1). Lineage (GTDB taxonomy): Bacteria > Planctomycetota > Planctomycetia > Gemmatales > Gemmataceae > Gemmata. The sequence goes on from JBGTAO010000260.1 coordinate 545, forward strand.
AGCCCATGGACTGGTTATCCACCGGATTGAAGTACGTTCGCGGTTGGTTCACCGTGAAGTATTCCCCGGCCAGGTGCTCACTGACCGACACATCGGTGAAGAACAGCGCATCCTCGGGCAAGCCCCGGCGCAAGGCACCGATGAGTGCCAGCGGATCGACGCCGCACTTCGGTTGTGGCACGTTACACACCGATCGCGCCGATTCGGCTTTGAGTTCCCGGATGCGAGTCGTCAGCGCGGGATCGTTGGGTCGGCGCAGCCTGTCGGCACAGGCCATCAAGCGCCCCAGGAACAGCCCGGCATCGGCATGCACACAGACATCGGTTCGCAAGATCCGCCCGAGATTGGCCGGTTGCGTGTCCACCTGGACCACGTGCTTCGGCTGCGGATTACCGTAGAAGCCCGTCGAGACTTCCGAGAACTTCGCTCCGAGCACGAGCAACGTGGTTACACCGGTTTTCAGTGGGTGTAACTTCTCGCCGGCAAAGACTTTCTCGGCCACCACTGTTGCGTGTGGCCCATAGCCCCAACCCACAGCCAACGGATGTGAATCGGCGATCGTGCCTTTGCCCGAGACACTTGTTGCCACCGGAGCCTGGAGAAGCTCCGCCACGGCAGTCAACTCGTTCGAATAGGCCATGCAGCCGACGCCGGCATAGATGCCAATGCGTTGCTTGGGATCGCTCAGTAATGCCAGTGCTTGCTGGAATGCGTTTTCGTCGAACGGGGGAGCGGGCACCGCGGGTGGCGGGCACCGGTAATCGTGGGCTTCGATGAACAGGTTGTACGGCACTACCACGGCAACAGGCCCGGGTTCGCCTTGCATCGCCGTCAGAAACGCTTGCCGCACCGAACCGGGGATCTGCCCGACCGTCTGCACCGGGTAGATGCATTTGCAGACGGGTTTGAGCAAATCGACATGATTTAACGAGTGAACCTGGAACGGCTTCGCTCGCTCACCGTTCGAAACATCCCCGACGATTGCCACCACGGGCGAAGAATCGAGCAGTGCCTCGCCCAACCCGGTCAGCGAGTTGGTCACCCCGGGGCCAGGAACGGTACAGAGTACACCCGGGCGGCCAGTCGTGCGAGCGTAGGCATCGGCCATGCAGGAGGCCGAGAACTCGTGCGTCACGAGCAAGTACGGGAGGTCCTTTTGCTTGAAGGTGTCCCAAAGCTCGTTCTCTTGCGCACCCGGTATGCCGTAGACGCAACTCGTCCCTTCCAGCAGCAGTGCTTCGGTCAACGCCTCGGCACCGGTCATGTGACCGAAGACCCAGCCGGGATGTCGGGCTTGCTGAACCCGCGTTAAGGGACCGGCGTGAGCCGTCGATGCGAGCGCGCCTCCAACCGTGGCGGCCCCTTGAAACAAGCCTCGGCGTGTAAACGACCAATCCATCGGCGCACCTCGCAAGAGCGGCAATACCCGTGTGAGTGGTATCGACCGTCGGGCCTCTGCGTATTTGGGTGAGTTCGCAGGATTGGTGAGTTCGCGCGGTAATTGGGGAGGTTCGTTCCGCGTGAAGCTTGAAAGCATGGGTAATCTGGGATGAAATCCGCGCAAGTGCGGTTCATGCAGGTGTGTACTCGATGATCAACAAATGAACGAATTCTCAGAAATGCCTGGCGCGACACTCAGTTCTGCTTGTTTCGTAGGAATCTGTGGCTATGATTCAGTGCCTCTGCGGTGTTCGTGATGGGTCATGTGCTTTTGGCGAACCGACACTAACCTGCTATGGGAGCCTTCATTTTAATTCGGGTGACGCTCGCAAGCCCATCCTCATCCTCGCGGTGAGACTGTAGTGGGATTCGAAACTCATCCGAGAGGCACCCAGTCAATTGGCGGGTTCCCGAAGGATGACCTGCACGGCACAGGCGGAGGCTTTTCTTTTTTGCGGAATCGGCATTTTCTTCCTCATCTCTTCACATCGCTTTGAGCGTCCGGCTTAACTCACGAAAATGATTGCGGTTAGTGCGAGCGAGCCGACATCATGCGACTGACCAAAAAGACTACATTCATCCTCTTGACGCCCCGCGTGCAGTTCCGGGTCGGTGGCGTAAACCGTTCCTCAACGGCAGATTCGGGAGATCGCGCAGTGACACTGTGTTGGCACTGGAATCACCGTTGACATCCTGTCACAACACGGTAACTTTCCACCCATCAGGTTGGCCACAAGTTTTGAAGTGGCCGCGAGCATTACGAGGAACTGGAATGTTGCTGGACTCCACCGCTCCAACGGGAAGTACCAACATCAAATCACCACACTCCAGCGTTCGAGATACTTCGCCACCACATACCCGGTGAGCGGAGCCAGCAGGTGGGTTGGGCGATTCTAGCAAACGCTCCCGCTCGATCGACCGTGCTGCAGGATGGATTCTCTCAAGACCATTCAGGTCTTCCACACGATAACCCGACACACCACAACCCGGCAATTGCCAGGGGCAGGGTGTCGCCACGATGCACGTGTAGGGCAAGTTCGGGCACGATCCGGATCCCGGCGCAGGGAAGCGTCGGGTTGGGTGTCAGGAAGACACGGGGCGGAACTCGCTTCCTCCGCCTCGCCACGGGTTACCTCGAACGATTCCACGTGTCGGCCTGGGGCATGGACTCGCCCACGACAGGCCCGAACAAGCCGGTCCGCCCATGGATGGTGCGGGCCGGCTGTTTTGTTTCTCCCAACACTTCTGTAAACTCGGCACACACTTCGGTCGTGAACCTCCATAAACTAGAGTTGTCTGATCAACACAGTTTCGATTCCCGTACGTACCGGAGCCTCCATGGCATCCGCCTTCCGTCACCCGTTTCTCGATTTGGCTCGTGAACGGGTTCTTGTGCTCGATGGTGGCATGGGCACGAGCCTTCACAAGTACCGGCCAACCGACAACGATTGGGGCTACGCGGCTAACGGCAAATCGCTGATGAACCTTTCCGATGCCCTGGTCTACACGCATCCGGATTGGATCAAGGAGATTCACCGCGGCTTCTTTGCGGTGGGCTGTGATGGCGTCGAGACGAACACTTTCAATGCCAACGCCATTGGCCTTGGCGAGTTCGGCATGGGTGGCCAACTGGATGAAATCAATCGCCTGAACATCCGGCTGGCACGCGAAGCGGCCAACGAGTTCGCTACCTCGGACCGGCCGCGCTTTGTCATTGGCTCCGTCGGCCCGGGCACCAAGATGCCTTCGCTCACCGACCCGGCCATTTACATCGACTTCGATAGCCTGGCCGAGGCGTATCGCCCGCAACTGCGTGCCATGATCGAGGAACGAGTCGACGCGATTCTGATCGAGACGTGCTTCGACATTCTGGAAGCCAAGTGTGTCGCCATCACCGCGATCGAGGAGATGAAGCGGGCCGGCGTACGGTTGCCTCTGATGGTGCAACTGACCATCATCGACGCCAACAAGAAGATGCTCCCGGGGACCGATATTCCCGCGGGCCTCGTTGCTCTGGAACCGATCGACGAGATCGATGTGATCGGCATGAACTGCGGTGTCGGGCCAGACCTGATGCACGACGACATTCGCCACCTGAGCCGGCACAGTCGCAAACTCCTCAGCGTGCTCCCCAACGCGGGGCTCCCCGAGACACGCGGCGACGAAACGTACTTCCCGCTCGATCCCAAGGGACTAACCGACTGGCTCGAACGCTTTGTCTGTGAGTATGGCGCGAACATCATCGGTGGCTGCTGTGGTACCTCGCACGACCACCTCCGTGCCGTGGTTGAGCGTGTGAGTGGCAAGCAACCTACGCGGCGCACACCGGTCCATCTCGCCGCGGCGTCGAGCTTACAATCGCTTCAAGAACTGGTGGTCGATCAACGGCCACTGCTGGTCGGCGAACGCACCAACACCAACGGCTCCAAGAAGTTCAAGCAACTCCTGGAGAAAGAAGATTGGAACGGCCTGACGGAGATGGCCCGCGAGCAGGAACGGGAAGGCGTTCACGTGCTCGATGTCTGCGTCGACTACGTGGGCCGCGACGGTGTCCGCGATATGCGCGAGTGCATCAAGCGCTACAACGCGGTGCTCGGCAAGCCCATCATGCTCGATAGCACCGAAGTGCCGGTGATCGAAGCCGGCTTGAAGCTCTGTAGCGGCAAGGCCATCATCAACAGCATCAATCTCGAAGATGGTCGCAAAACGCTCGATCCCAAGACACTTTTGGCCAAGAAGTACGGGGCCGGGCTGGTGGCCCTCACGATCGACGAGAAGGGGCAAGCGGACACCGCACAGTGGAAGTTCGAGGTCGCGCAGCGCATCTACGACATCGTGGTGAACGAGTATGGGATTCCGCCGCAAGACTTGATGTTCGATCCGCTCGTCTTCCCGGTCTCAACTGGTCAGGAGCAAACGCGGAAGTCGGCGATCGAGACCTTCGAGTCCATCAAGCTCATCAAGCGGAACTTACCCGGCGCGCTTACGCATGTGGGCCTCTCAAACTGTTCGTTCGGGCTGAACCCGTATACGCGGCAGGTGCTCAACAGCATGTACCTGCACTATGCCCTGGAGTACGGGCTCGACTCGGCGATTCTCCACGCAGCCAAGATCATGCCGCTGGCCAACATCGACGAGAACGGCCGCGAACTGTGCCGTCGCCTGCTCTTCGACGAACGGGTATTCGATGCTGCGGGCATCTGCACCGAAGATCCGCTCCAGATGTTGATCGAGCATTACGCCGACAAGAAGACCGAGTCGAAGAAGGGTCAGTCGCTCGGTGAGACCATCGAGGAACGCCTGCGCCAGGCCATCATTCAGGGGCGGCGGGAATCACTCATCGTCGATCTCGATACGGCCCGGCAACGTTATTCGCCCATCGACATCATCAACCGCATACTGCTCGACGGCATGAAGGTGGTCGGCGATCTGTTCGGTAGCGGGCAGATGCAGTTACCGTTCGTGCTGCAATCGGCGGAAGTGATGAAAACTGCTGTCGCGCACCTGGAACAGTTCATGGAGAAGGTCGAGGGTGCGGAGAAGGGGAAGATCGTGCTCGCCACGGTGAAAGGCGATGTCCACGATATCGGCAAGAATCTCGTGGATATCATCCTCACCAACAACGGTTACAAGGTCTACAACCTTGGCATCAAGCAACCCGTGGACGCGATGATTGCCGAGTTCCAGAAGCAGGATGCCGACGCGATTGGCATGAGCGGCTTGCTGGTGAAATCGACCGTGATCATGAAAGAAGACCTGGTGACGTTGAACGAGCGTGGGCTTTCTCCGCCCGTCATCCTGGGTGGCGCAGCGCTGAACCGGCGCTATGTCGAAGTCGATCTGCGGGCGATCTACAAGGGCAACCTCTTCTATGGCGAAGACGCCTTCGCCGGCCTGCGCATCATGGACGATCTCGCGGCTCGCAAGCGGCTCGAACGGGTCGGCAGTGCGGCGCTCAAAGGCGTTGCCCAGGCCACTCGCGCGCGAACGACGGTCAACGACAGCATGTCCGGCAGCGATGCCATCAGCAAACCGTTGCCGGCGAATCCGCTGAGCAAGAATGGCCAATCGCTTCCCACGCGATCACCTTCACTGCCACAAGCGCCGGATGTGCCCGTGCCCCCGTTCCTGGGCTCGCGGGTGCGCACCGACTTCGCCATGAGCGATATCTTCAACTATCTCAATGAACTCACGCTGTTCAGTACGCAGTGGCAGTTCAAGAAAGGCGGCGTGAAGCCGGCTGATTACGCGAAGCAAATCAGCGAAGTCGCCCGCCCGGCGTTCGAGCGGCTGAAGACGCTCTGCCTCGCGGAGAACATTCTCCGGCCTGCCGCGACGTATGGCTTCTTCCCCGCTGCGAGCGCTGGCAACGTGCTCACCATTTACGAAGACGATCACACCACGCCGCGGGTCTCGTTCAACTTCCCGCGGCAAGACCACGGCGAGTTCCTTTGCCTGGCCGATTACCTTGAACCGCTACGTGGCGGTAAGGCCGTGGATTACGTCGGCTTCATGGCCGTCACGATGGGCCACGAGGTCACCCGCATTGCCCATGAGTGGTACACGGCGGGCCGCTACCAAGATTACCTGTACCTGCACGGGTTGGGTGTCGAATCGGCTGAAGCGCTGGCGGAACTGTTCCACAAGCAGATGCGGGCCGAGTGGGGCATGGGTGCCAGCGACGCTCCCGAGGTGCGTAAGCTCTTCAAGGGGCACTATCGTGGCCGCCGCTACGCCTTCGGTTACCCCGCTTGCCCGAATCTTGAAGATCAAGTACCGTTGTTCACGCTCATCGATCCGACGCGCGTTGGGCTCTCGTTGAGCGAGCAATTCCAGCTCGAACCCGAGCAGAGCACCACGGCGATTGTGCTGCACCACCCACACGCGAAGTACTTCAACGTCACACGCTACACCGATTGCGCCGTCTCGGAGTGAAATCGGTTGTGTGGGGTTTGTGAAGTGGTGAAGAACCGAGAATGATTGTTGAAACCCCGCGGTAGCTCGTTCGGGTAGAATCGCTGCGTTGACCCATCACATGAGGTGCTGAGAATGGTGCGCTCAGTCGTTGTCGCCACGACGGTTTTGCTCGGCTTGCTTACGGCTGGTTCCGCAGCCGAGGAGCCCAACGCCAAGCCCGAATCGGTTTTGGGTACCAAGGCCCCAAGCCCGACGTTGCCGTCCCTGAACGGAAAGCCGGTGTCGTTCGATTCGCTGCGTGGCAAGTCGGCCACGGTCGTGGTCTTCGTTTCGTTCTACTGTCCGGTCTCGAACTCGTACCCCGAGTTGCTGAATCAACTGGCCAAGGAGCAAGCGGAGAAGGGCGTCTCGGTCGTGTTGGTTTGCCCGACCGATGAGGCCGCCGCCACGGTGGCCAAAGCTGCGGCCAGCTTCAAGCTCGCCATGCCTGTGTTACTCGATTCCAAGCTCGAACTGGCTACCGGCTTGAAGGCGTGCCACACGCCCGAAGCGTTCGTGCTTGATGCCGAAGGGGTGGTGCGGTATCGCGGCCGAATCGACAACGCTTTTCGAGAACGACTGAAGCGGAACCCGGTAGTCACCTCACACGATCTGGCGGATGCTCTCGCCGCGGTGGTGGCCGGTAAACCGGTCAAGAATCCGGTGACGACTGCGATTGGTTGCGAAGTCGCACTGAAGCCCACTGCTGAAGTGAAAGTGGGAGCCGTCACCTATTACAAGGGTGTCGCCCCGATCTTGAATGCCCATTGTGTCGTGTGCCATCGTGCCGGCGAGATCGGCCCGTTCCCGCTCACATCGTACAAGCATGCCCGCCGTTGGGGCTCCGATATCAAGCACTTTACCGCGAATCGGCAGATGCCACCGTGGATGCCCACCGCGGGGGTCGCACTCAAGGGTGAACGCAAACTGACCGAGCGCGAAATTGCAACGCTGGCCGCATGGGT
>JBGTAO010000261.1:0-4272 GCA_041749835.1 Gemmata sp.
AAGGACCGCGCGCACCGTGCCACCGAAACGGCGATGCTGGCTCAACAGCAACTCGATGGCAAACAAGACGAGACTGAACGCCGGCTTACCATTGCCCGGCAAACACACGACAATCTCCTGAGTCGCTGGGTTGCCGAAGAGAAGGCCGTTCTCCGGGCCCAGCTCACCCGCAAAATCTTTGTGGATGTTCTGAAGCCCGCCTCGGCACAACCTGGCGCGCCCAACGAGTTCTTGCTGGTCGTTCGCGACCGTGGCGTGAACCCGAATACACGGATACTGGCCGAGGTGCGCGATCAAACCGATGCCGTCATCTATTCGCAACGACTCGACCACGAACGCCGAGGCGACACCCACCCCATTCGTCTGCCCGTGGATACCTGGACCAAACTCAAGCCCCAATCGGAACTGTTCCTGGTCGTTTCCAGCGTGGACGACAAGACCGGCGCGAAGACGGAATTGCAAGACAAGGTCCGTCTGTTCGGCCCAGTCTTCACCACCATGCTGGTGACCGATCGACCCAGCTACCGCCCGGGTGAGACAGTCTTCTTCCGCTCGCTGACCCTGGATCGCGTGACCCTCACGCCACCCAACCGTGAACAGGTACTCGTTTACGAACTCCGCGACCGCGATAACCGCCCGGTGGACATTGAACCAGTCCGTGGCGGAACCAATCTCGTCCGCGAATCGGATGGCTCGCTCAACCCGGTTTTGGGACCAGATGGCAAGGCGCTCCGCGGTGTCGGCTCGGGTGCCCTCCAGCTTCCTCCAACCCTGGTAGATGGCGAGTACACGCTGATGCTACACGAACAGCCGCAGCCGGGCGCTTCGCCTCCCGCGATCAAAATGCCGGTGACACGCCCCATCAAAATCAGCCGGACCAACACGGACGATTACCGCAAGCTCATCGGTTACGGGGCCGCTTCGTACTCTCCGGGCGATCTGGTCGAAGCGTGGGCTGAACTGAAGTTCCAGGACAAACCTGTTGCCGGGGCTGCCGTTCAGGTCGTTGCCACGGTGGACGATCTCGTACTCACAGATCTGCAGGTGCAGCCGCAAACCGGACCGGACGGACGCTCGCGCATCCGCTTTCGATTGCCAAGTGAACTGGAACGCGGTGATGTGCGCCTCAAGGTGAACTTCCGGACTCACATCGATGAGCTCACCCGCGAAGAAACCGTGGCCGATCGCGTGCCCGTGGTGGGCCAAAATGTCGTGGTGGAGTTCTTCCCCGAAGGCGGTGAGCTAGTCGCAGGTGTGCCCTGTCGCGTCTACGTTCGTGCCACCACACCGACCGGGCAACCCGTCGACTTCCGCGGCATCGTCACCAATGGGCGGAACGTGATATCGCGTGTCGAAACCGTGACGAATGCAGCCGAGCCAGGTGCGAACCGCGGGATTGGCGCGTTCACGTTCACACCCACGCTAGGAATGCCGGTCTGGATGAAGCTCGAAGCCCCCGCCGATGCCTATGCCCCGTTCCTGAACGGCAGTTTGCCCGTTGCGCCTGCTGCTGTCGCTGGATTCGCGCCGGTGGCAGCCTCCCGCACGGGCTTCTTGTTACCCAAGCCCCGGATCGAAGGCGTGGTGATGACGGTGCCCTATCCGGTGACCGCACCGGGGGAGCCGTTCCGAGTGCAGCTTCGCTCAGTCGGGCGTGCTCGCAACCTTGTTGTCGGTGCGTACACGCGCGGCCGCCTTTCCGACACGCAGAAGATCACAGTCGAGCCCGGGCAGCTGGGTGAAGTGCTGTTGATGGAATCACCCGACCCCCGCGGCGGTGTGGTGCGCATCACCGTGTTCGAAGCGCCCGACGAGGTAGCGAACGACGAAAAACCCGATCTCAAACCTGTTGCCGAACGGTTGGTGTTCCGCCGCCCGGGTGAAACGCTGAACCTCAACTACTCGATCTCGGGTCTGAACGCCGCCTCGGGTCAACCCAACCCCAATCTCTGCATCACCGCAACCAACGAGAAGGGAACACCCACCGCCGCCGTGTTGTGGGCCGCCGCCGTGAATACCGGTGTTGCCCCTGGCCCCAAAGATCGGCTGCTCACTACGCACTTCCTGCTGGCTGGCGACATTCGTGAACCCGATGCAATGGAGTATGCCGACTTCCTGCTGACGAGGCACCCGGGAGCCGCCGATGCACTGGATTTGGTGCTGGCGACACAAGGCTGGCGTCGCTTCGCCGAGCAAACACCTGCAACGTTCATGCGTCGGCCGATGCCACGATCGCAAGAGTCGGCCAACCTCTGGGCGAGCAACGGCCTGTACCCCGTCTGGGCAGAACCTCCAGGGGTGCGCGAACATCGCCGAATCCACGACGCTTACTGGCCCCGCTACGAAGCCGCAGTGAAAGCACTGAATGCCGCCGAACTATCCACAGAAGCCAATGCCGAGCCCGTCGAGCACGAGCGTGTCCTGGCATTGCTGGCCGAGGCGCGGAGCGTGGAGCAAGAAGCACAGCACCAAGCGGAAGAGGCCGAGGCTGCGGCAACACCCGTGGAGAAGTTCCACCGGGCGGGCTGGTACGGTGTTGGCGGCTTCACACTCCTGGCGCTGATGCTGGCAGCCGTGTGTTTCACTCGGCCCGAACTCCGGCTTCCCCTCGGGATTGGTGCCGCAAGCGCTCTCGGATTGGTTGCATTCCTCATCAGCGCCTTGATGATGGTTGATGGCTCCGATCTTGCGGCCCGCGAATCGGGCCAGGTTCGGGGCGAAGCATCAACGGCGGCCCAGGCCGAGTTGACTGAGAGCGAATTCGCAAAAGCGAAACTCGCACCCGCACCCCGGCCGCGTTCGAGTGACGGAGACAACGCCGACATCAAAATGGGGGCCAGAGCCACCGGGAGCAACGCAGCAGCCACAAGCCTTCCCGCTCCTGACGGCGTTCCGGGAAATGTGGACACAATCAATCCCGGTACGGCACTCGTCAAGGATTCGTCTCCTGTTCTGCCGACCGTGCCGGCTGGACCGACCACTCAGGTGCCGCCCGTGCCGCCCACACCTGGTGGTCTTACTCTGGGAGGTGGTGGAGCCGGTGCGAATCCGGGGATCGCGTCTCCTCCTGGAGGCGGTGGTCTGTCTGGCCAGGGAGGCGGTGCCTTCGCTCCTAAGTATGGCAATCCCAAGTTTGGAACTCCTGGCGGTGCACCCAATAGCGGGGCTTCAACCGGGGGATTTGGCGGGCCACCCAAGTTCCCTCGGGGCAACTTCCGGTTTCCACCTGATGGCAACATGGGCTGGCAGCCACAATCGGGTCGCAAGCTCATTAGCAACGATGAACTGATGAAAGCCCAACGCGACAGTCTGAAGAGAACGGCTCTGAGCGATCCGCCATTCGCGCCCAAGGCCGCAACGTTGAACGACCAGGAGCAACATCGAACCAAAGCCGCTGCTTCAGACTCGGTCAAACACGCACTGACGACGGTCGAGCTTGCTGCGGTCCGGGTGGAGGAAGAGGCTCGGGTGCTGATCGAACAGATGCACAATGGCGTTCTCCGCAAGCAATTGCTTCCGAGTGCAAGCATTGGGCAGAACGACCTGCAAGTATTCGGCAAAGACCTGGTTCGGCCACCGTTCCCGCACCGTCCACCACTGGGTATGCAGGCACCGGAACTCCCGCAACAGGGGATGCCACAGTTGGGTCGGGGGACCGTGGGAACGAAAGAGGTACACGTAATTGAAGTTGGCGAGGTACCACTGGACCTGCTGGCGTTCCAACGGGTGCAAGCGGCCGTGCCCACCATCCCACCGCTCATCGTTCGAGAGTATGCATTACCCCGTCCCGGGCACGACGCTCCCGATGCCACAACCGATACGATTCTGTGGCAACCGGTGATCGTGTTGCCAGCCGATGGACAGGTGAAGATCCCCTTCCAACTCGGCACCGCGCCGGGGGGCTATCAGATCATAGTGGCGGGGCACACACTGGACGGCCGGGTCGGTGCGACTCGAGGGGTCGTTACGGTCGGACCATCCAAGCAAACTGAGCCGTCAACTTTACCAATGCCGGTCCCACCGGGGATGCGGTAATCGCTCGAACGAATGCTGAACCGTCACGGCCCGCCGGGTGTTTCTAACCGCCCGGCGGGCCGATTCGTTTCACTGAGGGACCACTGCCCGCGTTACCACAGGTTGAATATGACGAACCGATTCCTCGGTACATGCGGATCAATTCTCCTGATCTGCCTATTCCTACCGACACCCGGGCTGGCACAGAGCCTTCCGATAGTTGAAGCCGCGCCGCTGCCCGATGCTCGTCACTTGCAC
>JBGTAO010000262.1:0-7838 GCA_041749835.1 Gemmata sp.
CTACTACAACCGCGGGCGAGCGACCCGAGCAAGTGACTGCCGCGATTTACTGGAAATCGTCCAGTCAATTTGTCGATACAGACGGCAACCCGTGCATCTTACGCGCGACCTGATGGTCGAAGCGGCAGCAAGCTTTATTGCCGAGTTCACCTGACCAGACGCCGGGACCGCGGCATACGGATCTAACCACGAGGTGGCCATGGATGGCCAGCGGTTGTTCAAATGGGTATTTTGTGGCAGTCTCGTTGCCGGCACAGTTGGCTGCAACCGCAACGAGGTGCAATCACCCTGGGGAACACCCCCTGCGGTGCAACAGAATTCGGGCATGCCCATGATGTCCAACGGCAAGAAGCCGTTCTGGGGTAACACTCAGACCGAGCTTCCAGTTGAAGTTTCTCCCGAGGTTGCCCGGAAAGGCCCCGCGACACCCGATACGCTTGTCGCAATTGCGGACTTGCGATTGGAAGCAGCTCTCGACGAGAACACCCCGTCGGGCAATCGGGAATCCATGCTCGACCAGGCTCGGCAGGGATATCAGCAGGCACTTCAACAAGATCAGAAGCATGATGGTTCGACACTGGGCCTGGCTCGCTACTACGCTCGCATCGGCGAACGGGAAAAAGCCACCGAGATGTACGAGCGATTCATGAGTCGCCACCCCAACGATCGCGATGTGCCGCACGAAGTGGCGATCGCGCATGCTCGCTGGAAGGATTGGTCGGCCGGAGTGAGTTGGTGCGAGCGGGCCTTGAAGGCCGACCCCGAGAACATCACCTTCCGCAAAACAATGGCCTTTTGTCTGGCACGTTCGGGCCGGTGGGAAGAGGCCTTTGCGCTGTTCTGCCAGATGATGCCGGAAGCCCAGGCACGTTACAACATGGCGCGGGTTCTGGGTCATCAGAACCACCCTGAAGCGTGCAAGCAACAACTGGAACTCGCTGTGAAAGCCGATCCGAGTTTCGGCCCCGCGCGTGACTTCCTCGCAGGTATCGACGAATCGGCCACTCCGATTCCGCGACCCGGCCAAGATCCGAACGGTATCCAGCGGGCTGGCCACGTGGAACAGCCGCAGTGACCGAGAGTCCACAACGCCACGAGCCCCGGAGCGATTCCGGGGCTCTTTCGCATTTCGGGCGTTGGTTGCGCCGCTTACTTACCGGGCGACGGCGCAGGAGCCATGGGGGCTTTCTCTGGAAGTGGAAGCACCACTGAGGATGCGTCTGAAAGCGGTATCAGAACGGCTGTGGTGCCCAGAGCACTTGCCGAGGTCGCTGGCACCGCACCGGGCAAGCCAATCCCCAGTGTGGCCGACGCTTTCCCTGTGGCCTGGTCAAAGAGCGTGACACCCCCGGACAGTTCGGTCACGAGCCAGTGGGTGTTGCCCAAGGCTTGCGGCGGTCCCACAAGTACACCCTCGGCGGATTCCCCAGAACGGGTCGACCACAGCGGGAGTTCTTGCTCAGGGTTCAGACTGACCAGGTAGCGATTCTCGACCGTGTACGCCACCACAACTTTCCCATCCTCACCGCTGTGGAGGACAAACGGAGAAGTGGGTTTACCCGCAGGGAGCCCACTGCCCGGCCGCCATCGGCGCAGATGTTGGCCGCCACGATCGCCCGGATAAAGCCACACACTTCCCGTGACATCCGCGATGAGCAACCGTGCAGCATTCATTGGACCACCCGCAGACAGCAACAACCCCGGGCCCGCCGGGCGTTCTCGCATTTCCCACGCGCCGGCCGGGTTCCATCCACCGGTTGCTGGCCAATCCCAGCGGGCGAGCTTTTTGCTGGCATCGTTGGTCAGGAAAGCGGTGCCGGCAAGTGGTGTCAGATAGCAGGAGGAATCGGCGGAGCGGCGTTCACTGCTCCAGGGCGGCCCCGGCACCAGCGTATCGGGCTTCACGCGGCCCGTCCCGGGAACATGGCGATAGACGATGCCATCGGAAACGGGAATCAGCAGCGCATCGCCAACAATGATGGGCACGCCGACCAGTGTTCCCGGTGCCGTCACGCTGCCTTCGTGCACCACTTTTCCGGCACTGACTCGGCGAATGACATATTTGGGCATCAGCTTCTGGTCCTCGCGGGACAAGACCGGTGTCACCGTGAACAGAGTTTGCAGGTCGGCACTCACTGCAACCGCTGTGGGAGCTGTGACGTTTTCCGGAGCTGCGGCAATCACCCAGGTCGCGGGTGCTGCCAGGTTGCGACCGGCGGCCGCTCCTGTGGTAGTCGGTGTGAGGACAAGCCCGCCATCTTCAGCCACCAGCAGGAGACCATCGGGCTGCGGAATCGGTGGTGCTGCGGGCACAACGCCCAGTTGTCGTTGCCAGCGCAGTTCGCCATCACGCAGGTTCACGAGCACGGCCTTGTAACTCGCTGATGTGAGTGACCGAACCACCAGGCATACGGCGTCGTTGCGGCCATTGAATTGCGGCATCTGAGTCGGAACCCCCAGCGGCAGCGACGGACCAACCGGGATCACCTCCAGGCCGCGCGAGGGAACAAGCCCAATCCGATACTTCTGCAACGCCCCACTGGCGAGCACCCAGAATGTGCCTTCTTCCGCAGGGAAAACCAGCCCCGGAATCGCCGTCCCTGCGGGCGGAGTGGGGAGCGCGGGCGTTGAGATGGGGAAGAGTGCCTTGTCGAAGCTACCGGGTTGGTTCACGCCAAAGAGCCGGAATTGCCCGGCATCGGTGGCCAGCGCGATCCGCTCGCCATCACCTGTTGGCGGGAACCACGACCAACCGGGCACCGTCAGCTCGACCGCAGGTGTGGCCGGGGTTTCGGGCGGCAGTTTACCATCGGCTGGCAAGGGTTGCACGGGGAGCAGTGTGAATGCCCGGAGCAACATCGTCGTCGGTCCATCCGCCTGCGAAAGAATGATCCAGCGTTCGCCAGGTGCTTCGCCGGGTGGACCCAACAGTAGCGGTGGCGTGCGAAGCGTTCCCGCGGGGTGCCCAGTAGCGATCACTTGAACACAGCGGGGCGGCAACAGATTCCCGTCGTCGTCCTTGGCGCCACCATCAATCACATAAAGGCGGCGCGCATCGGCAGTCGCGTAGATCAACCCGGTGCCCGGACGAACCACCAGTGCCGGCCCCGCAGGCTGCCCCATCCTGATGCGACCACGCCGTTCACCCGTTGTGATATCGAAGACGTAGATCGTGCCGTATTCATCACGCACCGGAACGTAAGCGCGGGTACCGACGACTGCCGCAGGACCGGCTGCAGGTGCGGGCAAGGGTTGATACCAGCGCGACGGTTCGGTGCCGGGTCGGGGCCGTACCACATAACCCATGAGCGCCGCTTCCCCACCCACATTCGAAGTGATCAGTGCCAGATCGGTTGGGCCATCATCGAGTTCGACGCGAACCACAGTGGGCGGGTCAGTCACATCCGGCCCGACACGCACCGCCCAGAGGAGAATGCCGGCTTCCTCATCAATCGCGTACAGAATCCCACGGGCGACCGTGAGGAATACAGTAGGCGGCAACTCTTCGACAGCACCAGCGGGACGAAGTCGCGTCGGACCGACTGGTGAAACAAACAACAACGTGGCGGCCGTGCTCGTAGGCGGTGCTCGCGGAGCCGCAGGATCGGCTTCGTACTTCACCTGGTCCCGCAATCGCCCTTTCGCTTGTGCGAGCAAGTTTTCCGCTTCCGCATCATTCGACAAACCCGCAGAAGCCAGATCCGCCTCAACGGCCTGAATCGCGGCATCGGTGAGCGGGTCCAGATCCTTGGTGGCTTTTACTATCGCAGCGGTGCGATCACGCTCGCGCTTCACCTCGCGTTCGACATCCTCAAAGCTTTTCCGCAGCGTATCGAGGGGAACATCATCGGGCGCGCGGAATGGCTCCAGCGTGCTCAGCAAGTCGCGGCCCGTCGCAATGGTCTGCTCGGCTCGCGTCAACTCGCCGGATTGCGAGCGATCGCCCCGGAATGCCTTCATGCGATCGTCGGCATGTGCCGCGAGATCTTCACTGAGCTTTTTGCCCGCTTCGAGAATATCGCGGCCGTAGCCGCTGGTGGGTTTAGCAAACGGCGAAGCTTTTTGGGCCTCGATGAAGGCCTTGAGCTTCTTCACGGCAGCGTCAGGTTCTTCCCGATTCGTTACCGCGCGAACAACGACTTGAGTGGCGGCTAACTCGGAGAAGAACTTGTAGCGGGGCGTGTTCTCGCCCTCGGGGTCATCGGCCGCGAGTTGCTCAAACGATTTCGCTGCCGCTGCGTAGTCGCCCTTCTGATACTCCTCTTCTGCCTGAGCCGAGAGCTTGGCTTCGCTTAAGCCCTGGAACCGCAGCACATAGATGACACCAAACCCGATCAGTGCGATGATCGAAACCGCCATCCCAATCAGAATCACCGGACCGCGATTCTTCTTCTTCTTACGGCGCGGAATCAACGTGAAGTCGTCTGGATCGGGCTCGGATTCGGGTTCCTGGGCTACTGGCGGTCGCGGCGATTTGGTGCCCTTGGGTGGCGGTGCATCGGTCCCTTCAGACCAGACGACCTCCTTCACTTTCGGGGGCACGACCACGGCAGCATCGACAACTTCGCCCTCGACGATCTTCGTAGGACGTGGTCGCTCGGGCCGGGTGGCTTTCGCCGGAGTCCGGGGCTTGGAAGGTGGCGTCACCGGTTCCGAGCGTGGCGGCTCGACTGGGCGGCCCTGGGAGACGACGGTGAACACTTTCCGGCAATCCAAATTCGGGCAGCGCATCGACTTGCCGATCATGTCCGGCTGCAGGTTGAACTTGGTTTCGCAGTGCGGGCATTGAACGACTATCGACACGGTGCGTCTCACAATCGGTACAGAGGCAAACCCACAATTACCCTGATTCTAAGTCCCAAATGGACAGCGTGCGAGCCGTCTCTGGGTTGAACGCAAAAAAGCCGCTGTTCAGAACTCGATCTGGGCCTCGGGAAACCGACTCCGGAGGACAGTCAGATCGTGCGGGCGGAGCCGATTATCACGCAAGTCCAGGTGATTGAGCTGCAAGAACGGCGACTCCACGAGTAATCGCACGGCCTCGGAGCCGAGTTGATTCTTGGCAAGTCCCAACCAGCGAAGTGCCCGTGCTTCCGGTCGACGGGCAATCTGGCGAACGCCCTCATCTCCCACTAGATGACCAGACAAATCGAGTTGCACCAACTGAATCCACGGGATCACCCAGCCCAATTCCAGATACGAGAGCGGACCGGGCTCTTCCGGGCGACCATTCCAACCTAGCCTCAGCCGCTCCACTTGCCGCAAGCTGCGACTTGTGAGTATGGGCCGCAGTTGGTGCGACGTGAAGCGAACCTCGGTGAGATCGAGCCGCCGAAAGGTGCGGTGGTTCGCCTCGGCAATTCCCTCGGCCAGTGCCGGCCCAAGATTGGCAATGTGGGCCAAATCGAGGTCGCACAGTTCCGGGAAAGCGGGGCTGGCCAGTAACGTTGCCAACCAGGGTGGTGGCACCGGGTTGCCACGAAGGGAAAGCGAGCGGAGGCCAAGCAACTGGGGGCAATCGGCCAGTGCTATCAGTTCTTCCGCCTGGAGCGCAAATATCTCGTCGAAGCTGAGGCCGCGCAACCGCCGCAGATGGGGCAATTCGAGCACACGAGCCAGCAACGAGGAACTCAGATCCGAGCGGTCCCAGATCGAAAAACCGAGTGTGGTAATCGGCTCATGCTCGAACACTTGATCGGCGGAGTGGAGCAGCGTGGACGGATGAATCGTGATGCGTTCGATAAAACCACGCTCGAAGTGGGCACTGAGCGGGTAGTCGGTCACGTTGCTGGTCCAGGCGGCGTGATGTCTCTGAAGGAGCTCCTGAGCGCGAGCTTCGGCCAGTCGTGATGTGATGCTGAATGGGTCGGCTCGGTAGGCTTCGATTTGCGCCCGAATGAAAGCGGCACGGTCGTTCGGTTCGTTTTCGTCAAGCCAGTCTGCATAAACGAGCCGCGGGAGATCATCATCGGGATTGGCAAGAATCGCCCGTTGCAGCGCTTCGCGATCGGACATGTTCAGACTCGCGGCACCGACTTCAGCCAAAGAACTCCCACGGTAGGCTTGATTCTCTCAGAAGCTCGAATGGCAAACCAGCCCTGGCTCCGTGAGCTCGTAGATACACCTGTTGGCACGAAAGAGCCCGACCGGGACATGCCTGGTCGGGCTCGATGGATTCGAGAATCGGTCCGCGAGCGGGATTAGCGCTTCGAGAACTGAGTACCACGACGGGCACCCCGCAGACCGTATTTCTTGCGTTCCTTCATTCGTGCATCGCGGGTGAGGAAACCCGAATCGCGCAGCTTCTTGATCATGCCAGTGGCCACATCAGCCGGATCCATGGGGGCTGCTGGGACTGCTGGGGCTGGCGCAGCATCCGCGTCTGCGCCTTCAAGCGGGACAACAGGGACGATGGCAGGCCGCGGGGCAGCCACAACCGCCGGTTTGGCAAGAATGGCCTTGGCCTTCTCGCGTGCCTTCTTTTCGTCCTGATAACCCTTGATCATCGTGGTGTTGTTGAACGTGTGCCGCTTCTGTTCGCTAGCCGGGCTGAACATCGTCTTGAGGGCTCGGGCGAGCCCCTGACACACAGCACCGGCTTGACCCGTGATGCCGCCGCCGTTGGTGCGGACGAACACATCGAGCCGATTCACCTGGTCTGTGGCTTTCAGTGGCCCTAACACGGCCGCACGATCTTTGTCTTCAGAGAAGTACTCATCGACAGGGCGATCGTTGATGAGGATGGTCCCCTTCCCCTCGGTGATCCGTACGCGGGCCACGGCCGTTTTGCGGCGACCTGTGCCGATGTAAAACGTCCGCGGGCTCTTGGCTTGCTTCTTCTCGGCCATGGTGGGTGTGATCCTTACGCAGAATCTCGCGAGGCGGGTAGAACCCAACCTCGGATTGTTTCGTTACTTGAGCTTGAGTTCCTGGGGTTGCTGGGCCTGGTGCGGATGCTGCGGGCCCGCGAAGATCTTAAGCTTTCCAAGCTGCTTGTAACCCAGAGGACCACGCGGCATCATCCGCTTGACCGCTCGTCGAATGATCTCGCCCGGCTTCTTGGCCAACATCTCTTTAGCCGGGGTGATCTTTTGGCCACCCGCATAATGCGAGTAATCCTGGTACTCTTTCTTCTCCCACTTTGTGCCGGTGAAATGCACTTTTTCGGCATTCACGACGACAACGAAGTCCCCGGTGTCGCAGTGGGGGGTATACTCGGGCTTATGCTTGCCGCGCAGGATGTTTGAGATGGTGACCGCAAGTCGGCCAACAACCAGATCCGTTGCGTCGATTACGATCCATTTCTGCTGGACCGTTTGCGCGTTCGCCATGAACGTGGACATCGGTGTCTCGATCGGGCTTGGGTAAGCCAGTAGAAATACGTACGGCTCCGGTAAAACCGGAAGATTGTAATGGTACGACGCGGCCGGAATGCGTCAACCCCGTCTCGCGGAAAGCTTTTGCAGATTGCGCCGAACTGCTTTATAGATGATAGTTCACCGCACGCTTTCAGGCACGCGGTATCGATGACCACGTAGGAGACAACATGAGTTCGGGCTTCCCCGCATCGACCGACTACACGCCCTACGGCCTCCCGATGGGGACCGTGCGTGGGTTCTTGTCGGTGCTGATCTGCTCTTTCTTCTGGATCGCATTGTTCTATCCCGAGCCGAACGCACCCGTCGTGCCACTCGGGCACTTCTTCTTGCTGACGCTGGTCTTCATGGCGTTTGCTTCGCACCCCTTGCACGAAGCTCAGACCTCGTCGTTCTTGCCCTGGATGATGCGGGTGCTCTTCGTGGGTGGCAGCTTTGTGGTGCTGGGAGTCATTGCATTCA
>JBGTAO010000263.1:0-4453 GCA_041749835.1 Gemmata sp.
GAACCTTACGAGTGCGCTCGTATTCTGCCAACACATGGGTAAGGGGATGCTGGAGCGCGGGCATGGTTCGATCATCAATATCACGAGTATTGCCGGCCCAATTGCGATTCCGGGGATTCGAGGACGACACTACGAGACCGGGAAAGCGGCACTGGCGGCACTCACGAGAAGCCTGGCGGCCGATTGGGCCGACCGCGGTGTGCGGGTGAATGCCATCGCACCTGGCGTTTTTCTGACTGACCCGAATCAAAAATGGTTTGCCGAGAAACCGGAATTTCGTGCGGCATTCGAAGCGCGCACCCCAATGGGTCGACTGGGTGATCCCAGCGAACTCGCTCCTGCCGCCCTCTTCCTGGCAAGCGATGTGAGCACCTTTATTACGGGGACAACCCTCGTCGTTGATGGCGGATACACGTTGTGGTGATGGCAACCGAAACCGATGTTCCCCGCTGGTTCCGTTGCACTTCGCCAGGAGTTTCGAATGTCATTGCCGATTGTTGCGATTGTCGGTCGGCCCAATGTCGGCAAGTCGTCGCTTTTTAACTGGATTGCGAACCGTCGCATCAGCATTGTCGACCCAGCTGCCGGTGTCACACGGGACCGCATTTCGACTGTTGTCGAATATGGTGATCGGTACTTCGAGCTGACCGATACTGGCGGGATCGGAATTGTCGACGTGGACAATCTCACGGCAGATGTAGAACATCAGATTCAAGTCGCGCTGGACACGGCCGCACTCGTATTGTTTGTGGTTGATGTCCGCGATGGCATTGCACCACTTGATCAGGACGTGTCGAATCGGTTACGCGGCATTAATAAGCCGGTGATCCTGGTTGCCAACAAGGCCGACACCGAGAAGCTTGGACAGCAAATCGCCGAGTTCTTCCAACTGGGGTATGGGCCACCATTGGCCATCAGTGCTGATCAGAAGCTTGGCAAAGGCGATCTGCTTGATGCGATCATCGAGAAGCTCCCGGAACCCCAGGACGAGATCCCCCCGGGTGAAATCGCGCTGAAGGTAGCCATCGTGGGCCGCCGGAATGTTGGGAAAAGCACCTTCATCAACAGCCTGGCCGAGAGCGATCGCGTGATTGTTTCCGAGGTTGCTGGCACAACACGCGATAGTATCGATGTGCAATTCGAACGCGATGGCAAGCGGTTTGTTGCCATCGACACTGCGGGTGTCCGTAAGAAAACCACCCTTGCGAGTAATGTCGAGTATTACAGCTCACATCGGGCCGAGCGCTCGATCCGCCGGGCCGATGTGGTCATGCATTTCTTTGATTCGCGCTATCGTGTTGGTCGTGTGGACAAGCAACTGGCGGAATACATTTTGGACAATCACAAGCCGGCGATTTTCGTGGTGAACAAGTGGGATCTGGTGAAACAAGATATGGTGACGGAACGGATGGCCGAGTACATCCATAAAGTGTTCCCGATGCTGGATTATGTCCCCATCGCATTCATCACGGCCAAGCAGGGGAAGAACGTCCTGCGACTGTTGCAGCTTGCCATCCAGCTCCACAAACAGGCAGGCACCCGGATTGGTACTGGCGATTTGAACCGGGCCATCCGGGCGGCCATCGAAAAAGCGCCGCCACCGATGAGCGGGAACCGATTACCCAAGGTCTACTACGCTACTCAGATTGGGGTGTACCCGCCGACAATCGTGTTGTTCACCAACGGCCCCGAGTTGTTCGACGATACCTATATCCGGTATCTCACCAAGATGCTTCGCGACTCATTCGCGTTCTCGGAAGTCGCCATCAAAGTCGTATTGCGGGCGAAGGGTGAAGGTGGTCGGCGTGGCTCCGGCGATCTCGAAACGGAACCAGCAGAAGTAATGACGGAAGACGAAGCGTTGCCGATCGTGCGGAAGCCCAAACCGAAACCGATGCCTCAACAACCCCCCCACAAGAGCCGCGGCCACGCCCGAAGCGGAAAACTCCTGAGTCGGAGACCTGGGACATCTAGACCGTGCAGTTGCGATTGACCCCAAAACGATGCCGGAGTAAGTGCCGACGCTCTCACGAAGCATTGGGATCTCGGCATGCGGCCTGGACGTTGTGGATTCGCGTTCTGTTGCCTGGTGCTGATGGGTGGCATTGCAGCCGCTCAGCCGCCCGAACCAATACTCTTGCCCCGTACCCGACCTTCGCTCGCAGCAACAGAATCGACCATAACCGCAGAAGCACCAAGTGACCCGCTGACCGATCTGATGAAGCGGGTGACGAACCTGGAAGCCGAACTTAGGAAGGCCAAGTCGGCTGAGGTGGCCAAAAAGCCGACGATCAACTGGATGATGCAGATCCAGACCGATTTCATCACCAACTCGCAGGACGAAGCCAATCGCGAATCGGTCGGGGCAATCCCTGAAGGTGCCGTGTTCCGTCGCGCCCGGGTCGGCCTTTTCGGCGATTATGGCCCCTGGGAATACCGTATTGCGATGGAC
Source organism: Gemmata sp. (assembly GCA_041749835.1). Lineage (GTDB taxonomy): Bacteria > Planctomycetota > Planctomycetia > Gemmatales > Gemmataceae > Gemmata. The sequence goes on from JBGTAO010000263.1 coordinate 2,453, forward strand.
TTTGCGTTGAGCGGCCGGCCCTCGTTTCTGGATGTCTACTTAGGCTGGAACGACATTCCAGGTTTGGGCCGACTGCGTGTGGGCCACTTCTTCGAACCACTCGGTTTTGAACAGGTCAGCCAGAACCGATTCTTGACATTCCTGGAACGGAGCTTGCCAGCCGACCCGATCGCGCCAGGCCGAAGTCTTGGTGTCATGGCAAATAACACATATGCAACTGAGCGGGGAACCTGGGCAGTCGGAGTGTTTTGGCCAGGAAGCGATGTGTACGGCGATACCACAAGTACGAACTTTCAATTTGCAGGCACGGGGCGTGTCACAGGGCTGGCCTGGTACGACGAAGAAACTCAGGGGCGTGACCTGCTCCATCTGGGGCTGGCGTACTCCGCACGGGCACCGAAGAACGAGGAAATCCAGTTCCGCTTCCGCCCCGAGATTCGACTGGGAGCCGCAACGCCGAATATCCCGGACTTCGCAGACACGGGTGTCATCTCGGCATCGTTCTATCAATTGGTGGCAACCGAACTGTTCCTGGTTCGCGGGCCGCTCTCGGTGCAGTCCGAATACATCTTGATCCCGGTGAGCACCAATGATGCAGGAGCTGCGTACTTTCGGAGTTGGTATGTCATGGGAAGCGTCTTTCTGACAGGAGAGAATCGGACATATCGGAGATCAACGGGGACACTGGACCGAATCATTCCGCGCCGCGATTTCGTGAAACAAGACGTCAATGGTCTGGCGTGGGGTCCGGGTGCGTGGGAGCTGGCACTCCGGCTGTCGCATCTGGATCTGAATAGTGGCGGAATCACGGGCGGCCGGCTAACGGACGTCACCGTGGGGCTCAACTGGTATCTCAACCCCTATCTGCGAGTGACAGCGAACTACATTCAAGCGTATCAGTCGCCTGCGAGTGGCCTTAAGGGTCGTGCCAACTTCTACGGTCTACGAATCGGCTACGATTTCTGATAGTGCCGGGCACGACTCTCAGCTGAGTTCAACCATCGACGTTCTCGTGTAGTCTCCAGTCGATGGCTTCTTGTCCCCACTCCTTGAGCACCGTGTTGATCTTCGAGAACGGTTTGCTCCCGAAGAATCCATTTGATGCGGAAAGTGGAGAGGGGTGTGCGGACTTCACCACCCGATGCCGGTCCTCATCAATCAGCTTGCATTTCTTTTGCGCATAAGCCCCCCAGAGGAGGAAGATGATCGGTCTCGCTTGATCATTCACTGTGGCGATCACGCGGTCAGTGAAGGTTTCCCATCCTCGCCCCGCGTGGGAATTCGGTGCCCCTTCCCGCACAGTCAGGCAGGCATTCAGCATGAGAATTCCTAGCTTGGCCCACGATGCGAGGTAGCCATGCCGCACCGGTGGTATTCCGAGATCGGTCTGCAATTCCTTGTAGATGTTGCGCAGCGAGCCGGGTAATCGAACTCCTGGTAGAACGGAAAAGCTCAACCCATGCGCTTGCCCCGCTCCCGGATAGGGATCCTGGCCGAGCAGCAACACTCGGACCCGATCGAACGGCGTCTCACGAAACGCTTCAAAGACCTGATGCGCGGGCGGGAACACCGTTTGGTTCTCGCGCTCGTGTGCGACGTACTGTTGTAGCTCATTCCAGTATGGCTTGGTGGTCTCGGGTGCAAGCAACTCGAGCCAGCGGGAATCCAGATCGTTCGGTAACGGAAACTCGATGGACGGCGATTGACCCATCGCCAGCGGTTCTGGAATGCCAGTGTCCGACGCTTCAAACAATGAGGGTGTTGTGTCCGTGGGTTTGTTCTTCTTGCTCATGGGCTCTCCCGATACCGATTCGTTCATGATTCAGTTTAAACCGGAGAAATCACCATTGCACGGTGAGCAGCCAGGGTCTTTCAAAGTAGCTGAAGGACGACACGGGTTACGAGTTTGACCGCTTCTTGTGGTACGGCAGCGAGTCGGCGGAACGCCGCAGCGATGTTGGTCTCGCCGCTGTTCCGCAAGATCGTCAAGGTCGCGTTTCG
>JBGTAO010000264.1:0-3652 GCA_041749835.1 Gemmata sp.
CACCCAGCGCAATCCAAGCCAAGGTGATCACGAGCGATCTTCTCCGGTACGGTGATCATGTGATGGGTCAAACTTCTTGCCGCGAAACCACGCCATCCAGCCGCGCCACCAGTCATATACACCACCAACACCTGCTGTCCCACCGAGCAACAGGTTGAACTTGCTTGGATCACGTGCGATCGCTTCCGCATTCAAGGCATCCAGTGTTTCCGTGAGTGCTACTTCAATCTTCGTGGTCCATTCGCGGCCGCTGAGCCCGGGGTGCTCTTCGATCACCAGTGGCGATCCTACTCGCACCAACGCTTCAGGTGTCCGTTCGTTCCAGTATGGGTATTCGAGTGCCAATGGAACGATGAGACCGCGAGGCAGGCGGGCTGCCAGGTACCCCACACCAACCCGCAGTCCGAGTGGCCGCGTGCGCACGTCCGAAAATTGGCCCTGAGCGGTCACCCAGAATACACGATTCTCCTGAGCCAATATCGTGGTTCCTGCTCGAACAAACTCACTCGCGCCCCGAAGGGAGTTCCCCTCGACACCGATGAACCCTAGGCGTTTGAGAAAGGGATACTGCTGCAACGCCTTGGCATCGATTGGAGCAAAATGCTCGCGCTCGGTCATGGTTTGCGAAAGAACGAGAGCGATCATCGGATCCCACCACGACGGGTGATTCAGCACGATTAGGATTGGCTCCTGACCGGGTGGGGGAAACGGGAAACCGGATCGAGACACGCTCACCGAGTGGAACGCATTACGGACGTAGCGGCGAGCATAACGGCGAAAGAGCCTGACGAGCCAATGGCTGATTTTGGGAAGCGCCCAATCTCCGGACAGGCGGTCCTTGGTCGGGGATGGGGTTGGCGTCGGGTGAGTCATGGACGCCTACTGCTGGAATAACAGGTCGGGCTTTCGCGCGTCGGTCTGCGGTCTTGGGCGTGGCTGCGTCACTTTTGGTGCCACTTTATCCTGGTCAAGTGTGTCGGCCGCAATCCAGCCGGACATCAACACCATCGGCATACCCGGCCCAGGATGGGCTGCACCACCTGCGAGATATAATCCTTTCAGATCGCGGGAACGGTTGGCGGGTTTGAACGCACCGTTCCATTTTCCGTGGCTCGCCAGACCGTAGATTGCACCATTCAGTACACGGTAGCGGTCGTGGATGTCTTGCGGTGTCAGTGTGGCTTCGAACATAATTCGGCTTTCGAGATCCGGCATCTGCCCTGTGGTCTTAAGCTTCTCCAAAATCACCCGGCGATACTCAGGGAGCATCTTGGACCAGTCGTGATGCGGCCTGAGATAGGGAGCGTGTACCAGGACATACAGGGCGTCGCCACCGGGTGGTGCCGTTTCAGGTTCAGTTCGAGCGGTCGAGGCAATGTAGCAAGTTGGGTCAGGTGCAACTTCGCCACGCTTGTAGATGAAATCGAACTCCTCGTGTGGATCACGCGAGAAGACAAAACCGTGGTGCTGAAGGTGTTGATACGCCTTCGAGAGACCCAGGTAGAGGACAACACCCGAGCAGGCCGGTTCGTATGACCGTCGGTTCTCGAAGTTCCGACTGGCACGTGGAGCCGTTTCTGCCAGTAGCTCACGATGTGTTCGGGCACTATCCGCGTTCGAAACCACCGCGGCCAGTTCAATCACTTCACCAGATTCGGTCTCAACACCTGTTACCCGGGTCGTGGTATCATCAACAAGTATGCGTGCGATTCCTGTGTTCGTCCGATACTCAACCCCAAGCTCCTCGCCGAGTTTGACAAGCGCTTCGGGCACCGCGCGGGTTCCACCACGCGGGTACCAGATCCCTTCCTGGGTCTGCATGTGAGCAATGCTGCACAACACAGCCGGCGATTGCTCAGGACACGAGCCCACGTACTGGGTGAAGTGGTCCAACATCTGGGCCACGCGAGGGTCGGGATTGAAATGCCGTACCGTTCCGGCAACCGACCTGCCCATTCGCATTCGCATCACATCGCCCAGGATGGAAAGCGACAGCCCGAATTTCAAGTCCACCATATCCCCGATGCCGCCAATGGATTTCCAGAAGTAATACTTGTCGGAGATGCGGTGTAGCCGTTCCGAGAGTGTCAGGAAGTTGCGGTAACCCTCACCCGAACGTGTGCCCGGCGCGTAACTCTCAAGCGAGTTCGCCATGGCATCGACATTCTCGATGAGATCGAGCGTTGTGCCATCGGAGAAGAAGCAACGCCATTGCGGATCGAGCCGAATGAGATCGAGGTAGTCCGCCATATCGCGGTCGGCCTCGACGAACAAGCGTTTGAGCACCGAAGGAACTGTGAGGATGGTCGGCCCCATGTCGAACCGAAAACCTGCTTCGCGCAACTCAGTGGCCTTACCGCCGAGCCACGGGCTCTTCTCGAAAAGCACCACATCGTAGCCGCGTGCGGCCAGAGTACAGGCGGCTGCCAGCCCACCTAGCCCACCACCGATGATGCCCACACGCGTTCGAACGGATTTCGCTTGAGCCACCACCGACTCCTCTTGAAGGAAATATCACACACTCTCGACGCATTGCCCCAACCCGGTGAGGCGTGGGCCATCTCGAACAGGTGGCTCCACGGTGTCAGCTTATTCAGACTGGGGCGGTTTCGGTAGCGACTTCCGCAGCCCCGGGTTGGCCGAGCCAGGCCGTGTCGCGGCCAAAATCCTCGAGCAAAAGGCGCGAGCTGATTCGGGCAGATTCATAAATCACCGGGAGACCGCTGCCAGGATGTGTGCCACCGCCCACGAGGTAAACCCCATCGAGTTCATCGAAGCGGTTGCGCGGTCGCAAATGCAGCATCTGCTTCAAATTGTGTGCAAGATTAAAGGTCGCCCCCCGATACACCTCGTAGGAGTTCTCCCAGTCATGCGGAGTTACGATCTTCTCATAGCGAATGCGCTTCTCGACATCCTCGATTCCGACCTTGCGAAGTTGATCGAGTAACTTTCGCCGGAAGGGGGCCGTTTCACGCGACCAATCGACGTTGGGGTGCTTGTGTGTAACAGGAGCCAGTACGTAAAGAGTACTGTGCCCTTCCGGTGCCAGGGCGGGATCAGTCACGCAGGCATTCTGCACGTAGAACGACGGGTCCTCTGAAAGCACATGGCGTTCCTCGATGTCCGAGAGATTTGTGCTGTAATCGCTCGCACAATGGATGGTGTGATGGGGCACTTCGTCTTGGAGCCCCTCGACACCGAGGTACATCATGAAGGTGGAACACGAGAACTTTTTCTTGGCGATCTTCTCGTTGCTCCAGCGGCGTCGAAGAGAATTGGGAACCAGCCGTGTCATGGCGCGGGCGAAGTCGGCATTGATGACGATCGCATCGGCCCGGTATTCGCCCGTCGTTGTCTTCACCCCCACGGCTCGGCGACCTTCACAAAGCACCTCGGTCACCTCTTCGCCGAGTGTAATCGTCACTCCCATTTCCTGTGCGATGCGTGCCATCCCTTCAGACACCGCTGAGCAGCCACCATACGGGTGCCAGACTCCGTACTCGTATTCGAGGAATGACAGGATGGAAAACAAACTCGGGCAATTGAACGGCGACATCCCGAGATACTTGGACTGGAACGAAAATGCTAACCGAATTCGCTCGTCCGAGAAGTATCGTGCGAGTTCGGCGTCGAGCGATTGCCAGGGGCGTAG
>JBGTAO010000265.1:0-2150 GCA_041749835.1 Gemmata sp.
AGACTGGACTGGCCACAGCACCCGGACCGTGGTGCCCCACCCCGGCGCGGACTCGACTTCGATGTGCCCACTGGCAGCCCAAACAATTTCGCGGACGGTGGAAAGCCCGACACCCGTTCCGCCCTGCGCTTTGGTGGTGAAAAACGGATCGAAGATCCGGGCCACCACGTCTGGCGACATCCCCACACCGCTATCAGTGACCGATACGGCCACGAACTCTCCCGTCGCAATCCGCGCTGGCCAATCCGGACGCTCCGCCAGAACAGTCACCGTCGTCGTGCGAATGGTCACTGTCCCCGATGAGTGAATGGCATCGCGGGCGTTCACGACCAGGTTCAAAAGCACTTGATCGAACTGCCCCGGATCGACCCGGATCACGGGTAAACTTTCGGTGAGCACCGCTTCCAGGAACACGCGCGGCAAGGTGAGCCGTTGCAGTGTGCTCTGGAGCGTTCGAATGGCGGCGTTGGCATCCACCGGACCGGGGCCAGACCGATTGGGCTTCCCGAAGGCGAGGAGTTGGTGCGTCATCGTGGCAGCCGATTGCGCGGCCGATAGGATGCCCTCGGCCGGGTCTCGCAGGGAATCTTGGGCCGGCAGCGAGTTGCGGAGCAACTCGGCGTTCCCCGCGATCACAGTCAACAAGTTGTTGAAATCGTGAGCCACGCCCACCACGAGACGGCCGACCGTCTCCAGTTGAGCCGCCACTCGGAGCCGTTGGTGTGCGTCCTGCAACCGGCTTTCCAGTTCCTGGAGCTGGGTGCGGGCCGGCATCTCCGATTGGGTGACCTCACGCCGTGGCCAGGGAATCTGGGCGGGAGTCTCGGCGGACGAGTGCGTTTCTGCCGGTGGAACTGCCGTTGCCAGCGACTCGAGGCAGCCCTCCAGTCGGGTCAGGCGTTCAAGCACTTCCCGGAGCATCACATCCGATCCGGCGCTTCGGCTCATTGCGGCGACCCCCAGGCGAGTTAAGCGGCCCTGGCTACAGTCGTGTCTGCGAATGACTCAACCGATCCGGCGACAGTCGTGGTGTTTGTTTCTGGTTGGTTGCACCCAGAGTAGTGGCGCGTTACCGTAATGCCCATTCCAAATTCACTTGCGAGACACCCATTATGCGCTCGTTCACTCATGGGGCCGCGTTCACTTTGCTCGCGCTGGTGACCCTGCGTTCAGCACCCGCTGCCGATGATTATGTACTTGGTCCCGATTCGCGCCCCCGTGCCGGCGTCCCTCGTGGAACGGTCACAAAGTTCGAGTGGAACAACAGCAAGATCTACGGAGGAACCTCGCGGGATTGCTGGGTCTATGTTCCGGCCCAGTATGACGGTAAGACGCCGGCCCGCGTAATGGTGTTTCAAGATGGTGCCCGCTATGTTCACACCGATGGCAGCGGCTACGTGGAATCGATGCAGAAGCAAAAGGCTCGCTACCAGGTACCCGTGGTGTTCGACAACCTGATTCATAGCAAAGAAATGCCAGTGACCGTTGCAGTATTCGTCGAGCCGGGCGTTTTCCCGAAACAGATCAACAAGCAAGGCAAAGCCCGATCGAACCGCAGCTTCGAGTACGATACCCTTTCGGACCAGTATGCCCGATTTCTGGAGCAAGAGATTCTTCCGGAAGTGGCGAAAACGGTGAAACTCCGAGACGACGCGGCCGGTCGTGCGATTTGCGGGATTAGTTCCGGAGGCATTTGCGCGTTCACGGCGGCCTGGGAGCGGCCGGATCTGTTCAGCAAGGTGCTTTCGCACGTTGGCAGCTTCACCAACATCCGCGGTGGCGATGTCTACCCGGGGTTGATTCGCAAAACACCCCGCAAACCCATTCGCGTCTTCCTCCAGGATGGCAGCGGCGATCTGGACAACGATCACGGAAGTTGGCCGTTGGGCAATCTTCAGATGGCAGCCGCGTTGAAGCGCATGGACTACGATTACAAGCTCGTGTACGGCGATGGCGGGCACAACGACCTCCACGGCGGGGCCATCTTGCCCGAATCGCTACGGTGGTTGTGGCGCGAGACCAAGTGAGCCGGACACCATCAGGCCGCGTTCCGGAGCGCCACCTCGGCCGCTCCCTGCGGCAGTGGAGCGACCGCATGACCCAGCAAGCGGGCGATGCGTTCTGCGACGCGGAACGGGCTCAGTTCCTCG
>JBGTAO010000266.1:0-3783 GCA_041749835.1 Gemmata sp.
TGGCCGAGGTCGCGGACTTGCGAGCCGTGCGCCAGAGCAACGTGCTGTTCGTCACCACTTCCGATCGCGTGCAGGACAAAGGGCTTTCCGACGACGGCCCGGTGAACACCAACCAGATGAACCCCGTCTTCTTCCCGATCGGTGAGCCGGGTGGAGCGGTGCAGTTCCCGGGTGGTATCGGTGGTGTGCAGATTCTGCCGGCCGTGATCGACCCTGCTGTGCAGAACCCGCCAGTGCAAGCGCCTCCTCCGCCCCCACGTGTCGCGGAACGGCCCGTGGCCAACCCACCGGCCCCGCCGGCCCCGCCGCCGGGTGGCCAGAAGTGATTGATTGATCAGTTCCGATAACGCACCGAGGCGAGTGGCGACCACGCGGTTGCCACTCGCCTCGCGTATTCCGGTTGCTCACTTAGCGCGTGTGCTGTTGGAAGCTGGCGATCGTTTGTTGTGCCGCGGCGAGCGAATCGGGTAGCGGGAACACTTCGGCGGACAGGTAACCGCTGTACCCGATCTCGCGCAGCGTGGCCACGATCTTGGCCAGATCCGTGTGCCCGAGCCCCGCGGCCTTGCGGTTCGAATCGGCATAGTGAACGTGCCCGACCCGGTGACCGGCGGCCCGTAACGCACCTGCCACATCTGTTTCCTCGATATTCATATGGAACAGATCCGCCAGGATCTTCACATGGGTGGCAGCCAGCCCCGTGAGCAGCGAAACGGCTTCCGCGAGGTGATTGACGAGGTTGGTTTCGTAGCGATTGAGCGGTTCATACAGCACCGTTGTGTTGTACTCCGCCGCGTATTCGTCCAGCTTGTAGAGAGCATGCCCCAGGTAGCGCAGGGCGACCGGTCGCGTCACGGTGTCGGCGGCCCGCCCTTGCATCGAGCCAATGATTATCGGCGCTTCGAACGGTGCGGCGAACTCGATCATACGCTTGACGAACTCGAGCGCCTGTTCGCGTGTCGTTTCGTCGGCAGCGGTGAAGCTGAGTTTGTGCTTGATCCAGCCCGCACCCGTGCCAACCGCGGCCAGTGACAGCCCATTGTCATCGAGCAGCGTGCGAAGCTCGACTGGGTCGACCGCATCCGGCCCGGGTGCGAAGAGTTCGATGGCATCGAACCCGAGTTCGCTCGCTGTGCGGCATGCGCTAGCGAGATCGTCCCAGAAAACGAACGGCCCGCCGCGTGCTTCCGGCACCAGCGAGAGCGTAATAGCCGATTTCATGATCGCTCCGAGGCCAACGAGATGGGGCACACCGTTGTGGGCGAATGCCCCTTAGGCCCGTACGAGCGCCGCGTATTCGGCCTTCAGCTTCTGCGTGATCGGCCCGACCGGGTATTCACGCTGATCGATCTTTCCAACCGGTTGTACTTCCACCGCCGTACCCGTGAGGAACACCTCGCTGGCCTGGGCGAGTTCGTCCGGATAGATCTCGCGTTCGATTACCTTGATGCCACCCTTGCGGGCGAGTTCGATCACGGTTTGCCGGGTGATGCCGTTCAGGATGGTTTCGGTGGTGGGTGTGTGCAGTTCGCCGTTGATCGCCAGGAAGAGATTGGCTCCCGTGGCTTCCGAGAGGCGGCCTTTGTAGTCGTGCATCAGTGCGTCTTGCGCACCGGCGACGAGTGCTTCATCCTTGGCGAGCGTGCAGATGATGTAGAGACCGGCGGCCTTGCTCCCGGCGGGCGAACTCTCGGGGCTGGGCCGCTTCCACCGACTGGTGACCAGGGTGATGGCCGGTTGTTCGTAGTACGCACCCCAGGGGAATGCCGCGATCATGACGTGAACTTTCGCACCAATGGCCGACACGCCGATGACCTCGGCCCCCCGCCAGGCCAGTGGCCGGACATAGCCGGAATCGAGTTTGTTCTCTGCGACCACGAGTTTGGTGGCGGCATCGAGTTCGGCAATGGAGTAGGGCAACTCGTAGGCGAGCATGTTGGCCGATTTGTGCAGTCGCGCCGAGTGCTCCGTGAGCTTGAAGACCTTGCCGTTGTAGATGCGTTCGCCTTCGAAGACGCTATTGCCGTAGTGGAGGCTATGAACGAGCACATGACACTTGGCGTCGCGCCAGGGAACGAGCTGGCCGTTGTACCAGATGACACCATCGCGGTCGTCCATGGGCAAAGCTGCTGCAGCCATGTCGGCCTCCAAGTGGGGGAGAGGTATTCCTGACGGGTAGTTTATAGATCGGGTTGAACGTGATCGCCATCAACCGTCCTGGAATGGCCGGCTAACGAGATCTACTAGCCAAAGTACGCCACGAACCACAAAGATTGATAGGAGCTGAAGTAGATCCCACATGGAATCGACTTTCATTAATGCAGCGCCCATGTTGTTCCAGAGATCTCCTGGGCTCAGGATTGCGGGCACAACGGCGGCGGCTCCCTTCACGGTCACGGCAGCTCCGGCGGTGACAGCGACCAACCAGAGCTTGCTACTCCGAGGCCGAACAGACAAATTGAGTTCGCCTTGTTGCGGCCCTTCAGGTGTCAGGACATCAAAATGCAAAGCAACAGGTGTCGTTAATACACCATTGTTAAGCACCACCATCTGGAATACCCAGCTTCCAGGATCAGCGGGCATATCGGTGACTTCGACTGTACCGGAAACTCCCCGCAACTTGACAGCCGTGGCATGTGGGTGAGCGGGCGTGATCTCCACGCGATAGCGTGCACCGCCGCCGTACACCGTGTAAATGCCAGCAGTCGGAAGAATAGCATCACTTGCTTCATCGAGCGTCCGAATCTGGACGTTGGCTTGAGTGAGCTTCTTGGGTTCAAGAAAGCGGAATACAGGCGTGGTTTGAACGTCACGAACGGGCGGCACCGGGAGGTGCATTCGTACGGGGCCAACCCGCTCGCCGTTCACCTGAGCATCGAGTTCCAGCTCAAGTGCCGAGGCCTGGATCACAGTGGTGAACTTGATTTGCTCGTGTGGCGCAAAGATCTGGCGGCGTTGATCCGATATCCCCGCTCGGAGAGAATCCGTGGGTCCCAGAGTCAGCCGGAAGTTGTCGAACTGGGTCAACCCTTGATGAACGAGCGTGATATCGAGTTTCGTCGCGGCTTCGTAGGTACAGATTGAATCGGCAAGAATCTGAACTTCGTTGAGCAACGATGGCACAACCCGCAGTGGCGGAAGGGGAACGACGATGTTCCTACCTGCTGTATCACGGCCGGTATAAACAGAGATCAAAGGTTCCCGAGTTATCCCAGTGACACGGAAGTACGCCACGATCGTACAGCGGTAAACCTCACCCGGGAGAATGAGCATATCGCGTTCAAAGAGGTCCGCATCAAGTTCGGCTATCTCATTCTTGAGCGAACGGATGGAGCGCAGTTCCGTTGGGTTCCCTTCTTCGGGGCAACGGATAACGAGATGCAGGGGAACGGGTTCATGAACATGAACCCGTTCCGGCGGATTGAGCAATTCGATGGTAATAGCTTCAGCGGGCGTCATTCCGGCACCACAGTATCAGGTATTGGAAGGCTCATCGGTTACTTGACCCGTCCGGATGGCATTGAGCCGATCGCGGGCATGCTTCAGAAGTTCGCCAAGGTACGTTTGGCCAATCACCTCCAACACAATCTTGCAAGCCTCGGGCCACGACTCATTCAGCTCGTAATCGGAGCGATTCTTGATCAGATGGGAAGCCGCACGCAATCGCGCCTCATCCTGTACAGTTGCTAACCGTGCTTTCATTTGGTCGGGTTTGCTGAGTTCCGGAGTAAACGGCTTCGCACGGACCATCCAGATCGAGTAGCGGGCCGTTAGGCGGTCGTG